>DASYRS010000356.1:0-10626 GCA_036004205.1 Dongiaceae bacterium | reverse complement strand
GCTCCTGCTCCGGCAGCAGGCGCTGGGTCAGGCGCGAGACCGGCCCGATCAGCCAGATGAACAGGATCGCAAGCCCCGCATTGAAGGCGACGTGGAAATTCAGCACCTGGCGCCAGGATTCCGGCTGCAGCTTCGCGATCTCCGGCATGATCAGCGACAGCAGCGGCAGGGCGATGATGATTCCGGCAACCCGGAAGATGAGATTGCCGACCGGCACCCGGCGCGCTTCCGGCGGGTCGGAGAGCGTGGCGATGATCGGCATCACCGCGCTGCCGAGATTGGCGCCCAGCACCAGCGCATAGCACACCTCGACCGGGATCAGATCATGGGTCGCGAAGGAGACGATCAGGAGGATGATCGCGAGGCTGGAGGTCGAGGCGATGGTCAGCAGCGCGCCGACGATCAAGGCCGCGATCGGCGCGTCCGCCATCAATTGCAGGATGACGGGGACGACCGGCGCATCGCGCATCGGCTCCGCCGCCAGCGTGATCATGGCGAGCCCGAGCAGCGTCAGGCCAAGGCCGATGATCGCCCGCCCCAGATCGCGCGTGCGCGTCTCGGTCATGTGGTTGAACATGATGTAGCCGATGAGGATCAGCAGCGGCGAGATCCACGAGACCTTGAAGGCATAGGCCTGCGCCACCAGCGAGGTGCCCACGTCGGCGCCCAGCATGATGGCGAGCGCGGCCCCCGCCCCCACCACCTTGCGCGAGGCGAAGGAGGAGGTGATGAGCGCCGTCGCGCTGGAGGATTGCAGCAGGATGGTGGCGCCGAGCCCGCCGAAGAACGCGCTGAAGCGGTTGCCCATCGCGCTGCCGAGGAAGGTGCGGAGCTGGCTGCCGAAGGCGCGGAGCACGCCGGTCCGCACCATGCGCAGCCCCCACAGGAGCAACGCCGCCGCGCCGAAAAGCTGGATCAGGAAGACCATCGTGAAATCGAACTCTGCGCGCCGCCCGACCGATTCGAGCCTACGCTGTCATCAAACCGCAACATAAGTCCCGAATGTGGAGGTTCGGTCAACAACGAAGTAAGTTCAATAACGCAGCAATTCCAATCGGATACGCTTTTGAAGGCAGCCACCATGCATCACCGCCGAACGACGGGAAATCCGATGAACGGCCCAAATGCCCCTCGCCTTCCAAGCTGGGAGCGATCATGGCTCCTGAATATTTCACATTCGAGAACTGTGAGCGCCCGGTGGCCAAGTCCAGCCGCCCAAGGTCCCGTGCTGAGTCGAGTGACGACGACCTGACTAGGTCGCTGATGGAAGAGCTCTTGTCTTCGACCCGAAAATCGATCGGAGCAAGCGATCTGTTCAGGAATACCGCCGATCCGCCGCATGTCCGCGAGGACAATTTCCAGCCCCAAGCGAACGATACGAAAAAAGATCTGGCGTGGATGCTGGTCCTTTATTTGCTCGGCGTCATCGGATCGATGATCGTTGCCGGGTTCTGGTTCTTCTAGCTCCGCTTCTGGACCAGCCTATTCCCGCTGACGCAGGAACGCGTCGAACAGCGCGACGCCGTAGCCGGTCGCGCCTTCGGGACAGATCGCCGTGTCTCTGCCGGCGAATTCCTTGTTCGCGATATCGAGATGCGCCCAGGGCTTGCCGGCGACGAACTCCGACATCAAGGCTGCGGCGTGCGCGGCATCCGCGCTGACATCGTCGGGAGCGACCTGGCGATAATCCGCGACCTTGGACTTCAGGTTCTTCAGGTAGTCGGCGGTGACGGGCAGGCGCCAGAGCTCCTCGCCCGCGGCTTCGCCAGCAGCCAGCGCCTCGCGCGCCAGGGCTTCCTCGGTCGCGAACAGGCCGGCATAGACCGGCCCCAGCGCCGCCGACACGGAGTAGGTCAAGGTCGCGGCGTCGAGGATGCAGGACGGATTGCATTTGGAAGCCGCATAGTAGAGCGAATCCACCAGCGTCACGCGGCCTTCGGCATCGGTGTCGATGATCTCCATGGTCTTGCCGGCCAGCGTCTTCACGATGTCGCCCGGCCGGTAAGAGGAGCCGGATGGCATGTTCTCCACCAGCGCCATCACGCCGACCACGTCGACCTTTGCCTTGCGCAAGGCTGCGGTCAGGATCGCGCCGGCGACAGCGGCCGCGCCGCCCATGTCGCCCTTCATGGTCAGCATCTGCGAGGTGCGCTTCAGGGAGAGCCCGCCGCTGTCGAAGCAGACGCCCTTGCCCACCAGCGCGACCGGCCCGCCCTTCGACTTGCCGCCCTTGCCGTTCCAGCGCAGCACGACCAGGCGCGGCGGATGCTGCGAGCCTTGCGCGACGGCGAGGATGCCGCCCGCGCCCATCTTGCGCAGCGCGCCTTCGTCATACACCTCGATAGCGATGCCGTGCTTCTTCAGCTCCGAGAGGCGCCTGGCGAAGGCATCGGGATAGAGCGTCGAAGGCGGCTCGTTCACCTGGTCGCGCGCGTAGCAGATGCCGGCGGCGAGCGCCTCGGCATCGGCCACGATCTTCTGCGTCGCCGTGCGCTCCGAGGTTGCCAGCGACAAGGTTGCGATCTCCGCCGGCCCCTCTCCCGGCTTGGCCTGCGTCACATATTTCCCGAAGCGGTAGGACCGCAGCCGCGCACCCAGCGCGACGTTGCCGAGGAACACCGCCTCCTCCAACTTGCCGAGATTGCCGCCGCCGAGGATCTGCGCCTTGGGCTCGCGCGCCTGCATCAGATGCGCGGCGATCTTGCCGCCGATCTTGCGCGCGCGGATGGCGGACAGCTCCTTCGGGTTGCCGACGCCCACCACCAGGATGCGGCGCGCCGTGGGCGAGCCCAGCACGTCGACGATCTCGCCCCGCTTTGCGGAGAAGGACGGCGCCGCCAGCGCCTTCTGCAGCGTCTTGCCCAACGCCGCGCCCAGGCCCAGCAGCTTCTTCCCTTCGCCCGCGAACACAACGGACACGTCGGCGGACTCCGCCGGCTTGGCGATCACCTCGATCTGCATAGAATAGGCCCCTGATTGATCTTCGGTCGGCGGCGATCTGAGCATAGCGAACGGAAAATGTAAAACGAGCGAGCACTCCCCTGCCGGTCCATTCTCCGCTGTCACCCCGGCCGAAGAGCGGGGGCCCATGCGGCGTCTCCGCGACTCCGGAGCATCGCATGGTTCCCGGATCACGCCGTTGTCGCGGCTGACAGGTGTGGGCGGTACCGCTGTTGTGCGCGATGCTCACGGCCCATATGATCACAAACGGCATCTGGGGAGCGCCATCATGTCCGAAAAGACCATCATCCGCACCACCTGTCCGCGCGATTGCTACGATGCGTGCGGCATCGCGGTGGTGAAGCGCGCCGATGGGCTGGTGAAGGTGCTGGGCGATCCCGATCATGCCGTTTCGCGCGGTGCGCTCTGCGGCAAATGCGCGATCGCCTACAACGGCGCCTGGCTCGACCCGCGGGCGCGCGTCACGCGGCCGTTGAAGCGCGTCGGGCCGAAAGGCGACGGACGCTTCGAACCGGTGAGCTGGGATCGGGCGACCGCGGAGATCGCGGCACGCCTCACGGAGATTGTCTCCGCTCATGGCGCGGAGACCATCTGGCACAGCCATTACACCGGCACCTGTTCCCTGCTGGCGGGCGGCTTTCCGCAGCGGTTCCTCAATCGCCTCGGCGCCAGCGAGGTCGATCCGGATTCGATCTGCAACGCGGCCGGTCACGCCGCGCTCAAATACATGTATGGCGCGAGCGACATCGGATTCGACCCGCGCACGGCCAAGGATGCGACCTGTATTCTGGTCTGGGGCGCCAATCCGTCCGCTTCCGCGCCGCATCAGCACAAGCACTGGCTGAAGGAAGCGCGCGCCAAGAAGATCGTCATCGATCCGGTGCGCCATCCGACCGCCGCCGATGCCGATCTGCATCTCCAACTGTTCCCCGGCAGCGATGCCGCGCTGGCCTTCGCGATGCTGCATGTGCTGAAGCGCGAGGGCATGATCGACCGCGCGTTCCTCGCCGCGCACACGATCGGCTGGGATGAGTTGGAGCCCGTGGTCGATCGTTGCTCACCCGAATGGGCCGCGCCGATCACGGGGCTGCCAGTCTCGCAGATCGAGGAGGCCGCGCGGATCTACGGCAAAGGCCCCTCGCTGCTCTGGCTGGGCCAGGGGCTGCAGCGCCAGCCGACAGGAGGCAACGTGTTCCGCGCCGTGGGGCTGCTGCCGGCCGCGACCGGCAATCTCGCCAAGCCCGGCGCCGGCTTCCTCTATCTCAATGGCGGCGGGCGGCGCGGCGTCGACGGCGATTACCTGGAAGCGCCGCATCTGCGGAAGGGCGAGCGGCGTAAAGTCAGCCACATGGATCTGGTGGCGACCTTGTCCGATCCCGCGAAAGCGCAGGCGCTCATCACCTGGAACATCAACATCGCGGCCTCAAATCCGGACCAGGCGCACCTGCACCAAGTGCTGCGCGACGAGCGGCTGTTCCATATCGCGATCGATCCCTTCCCCACCGACACCACCGACTTCGCGGATTTCGTGCTGCCGGCCGCGAGCTTCCTGGAATTCGACGACCTGGTGTCGCCCTATTTCCATCTCTCGATGTCGGCCCAGGTGAAGGCGCTGGAGCCAATGGGCGACGCGCTGCCCAACCAAGAGATTTTCCGGCGCCTGGCGAAGGCGATGAGATACGGCGAGCCCGAATTGTTCGAGGAAGACCGCAGCGCGCTCGATGCATTGTGCCGGCGGATCGGGGTCGGCGACTTCGCCAGCCTGGCCGCCAAGGGCACGACCGACATCTGGCCCGAGCCGGTGCCACAATTTGGCGACCTCACCTTCCCGACCCCGAGCGGCAAGATCGAGATCGCGAGCGAGGCCGCCGCGTCGGACGGCCATCCGCGCCTGCCCCAACCTTCTGCCGACCCGCGCCCGCAAGACGGACTGTTCCGCCTGCTGTCGCCCGCGTCAGCGTGGCTGATGAACAGCACCTACAATTGCGATCCCAAGGTCGCGGAGAAGCTGGGCGCCGAGACCGTCACGCTCAACCCCGCCGACGCCGCGCGCCTCGGCCTTCGTGACGGCGATGCGGTGATCGCCGCGAACGAGACCGGCCGTCTCGAGCTGCGCCTCGGGATAGCCAATGTAGTGCCAGCCGGCGTCGCCCTCTCGCACAAGAGCCGCTGGCCGAAGCTCTCCAGCCAGCGCGCCAACATCAACGCGCTCAATCCAGGGCGGAAGACCGACATGGCGGAGAGCTCAGCCGTGCATAGCGTTGAGGTGACGCTGACAAGGAAGGGCTAGTCAGTCGCCAAGCAGGCCGACGAAACTCGCGACCACCAGCGAGCTCAGAACCCAGCCCATGAACTTGTGAATGTAGAAGTAGTACCGTTGCCAGCCGGTGAGATCGATCTCCTGGTGGAGATGTCGCAGCGACAAGGCGGGAATGAACATCTCGACGCTGTAGGCCAGCCCGAACGGCATGTGGTGCGCCTTCGCTTCCTTGGTGCGGGAGAATATCTGCTGGCCCAGCACGATGAAGACCGCCGCCCAGATCAGGCTGCGCTCGATACGATAGCCGAAGCCGACAAAGCCGCGCTGCATCTGCAGCAGGAATTTGCCGAGCCACGAGGCCGTGTTGTCGATCTCCCGGATCTTGCCGCAATAAAGGACGTCGTCGGCATCCTCGTCGAGACCAACGCCACGCAAATAGGCGGCGGCGTGCTGGTACGGCTCGAAGGAAAACGGCATCTGCCGCTCGAGCCAGCGGCAGAACCAGTCCACACCGTGCGCCGTCGCGGGCGAGCCCCCCAGGCCACCGATATTCCGATAGGAGAAGCCGATGGCGTCGACCTGCTTCGGCCATGGATCGGCCTGGGCATTCACGGGCACGCAGGTTCCGCTGCGCGGCGCAGGGTTGCCGGTCGCATCGGTCCAGGACGACAGCTCGACGTTGCGCAGCAGCAACCGCGCGCCGGGCTTCCACACCGGCGCGGTCAACCGTCCGATCGGTGCGCCAAGGCGCAGTTCGCCGCCGATGCGCGCGCCGGTCAGGTCGACATCGTTCAACAGCGTGCTCGAGAAATCGATATTCTGCCCGACCCGCGCAAACACCAGATTCATCGGGCCGGCGACCGCCGAACAGCCGCGCAGCCACAGATCTTCGGTGATCCGCACCGCATCCATGTCGAGACCGCCGTTCACCACCGTATCGGTGATTGAAATGCGGCGATCGATCTTGGCGCTGCCGAAGCTCAGCGCCGGAGGGCTGTTGCCGTCGAGGCCGCTCACTTCCTCAACCGTCGACCCGATCACGGTGCGGCGCCCGGCCTTGCTGCCGGCCAGCACCACGTCGTGTGCCACGACGGCACCCCAGAATGTCGCGTAATCGAGGACCTCGACGCCGCGCAATTCGAGCGAGCCGCCGATGCTGGCGGAATCGGCAATAAGTTCGACGATGTCCGAGTCCGCAATGATGACATCGCCGGCAATCTCCGCCCGCGACAGGTTGAGCTCGTCGCGCACATCGCTCTCCGTGAGGATCAGCGACGAGCTGAGCCGGCTGTTCGAAAGATCGAGCGTCTCGAACACCTGCACACCGTTCAAGGCTACGCCGCCCAGCCACGCACTGTCCTTGGCGACAATGCTTGTGAACACGCAGTTCCGGCATTCCAGGCGAGCCAGCACGGATTTGTACGAGAGGTCCAACCGTTCACGGACGCCAACGTTGCGCATGCTGACCACGCCCTCGGGCAGCAGCGCGAAAAGCCGATCGCAAGTGAGGATGTTGCGAAGAAACGCCGCGGAGAGTTCCGGCTGGCCACCGCCCTGCCCGGCTACCTCCGCGGCTCCATCGAAGTCATCGCCCGCCACCAGGGCCATCCACGCCCGCTGCTCCAGCGTCGACCAGCTCGCCTCCATGCCGCTCTCGCAACCGGCACTGGCCGTACCTGGTTGCAAGAGCAGCACCGCGAACAAAGTCAGCGCGCAAGCAACGGGCCCGGCACCTCTTGGCAGCACCATGTGTGGTGCCCGGTGGAGGTCACGTTCTACTATTTGTGGCCGCCGCCTCCACCGTGGTCGTTGCCGCCGCGCCTGTCGCCGCCTTCGTGAGGCCGCACGCGAGGCTTCTTCTGATCGCCGGCGGCCGGCTCGGCCATTTTCTTGATCCAGGAAAAGAAATCGTTGTCGGACGCGTCTTTGTCGGCCTTGGCCTGGCGGTCTGCCGCACTCTGCTCTGGCGGTGCGCCGGGGGTCACATCGCCGGCACGCGCCGGCACCGCACAGAGCGCCAGGGAGAATAGAGCAATCGTCAGGGGGAATGCATGGTTGAGCCTATATGCGCAGATCATATCCCAACTCCTTCCACTAAAAAGCAGTGGGTTGGCATATAATACTACCCTGGATTGTTGTCAACCCCAGGTTGTATTAACGGCGGCGGCGCGCCGGCGGCCCGCGCCGCGATGACCCGGTTGGGATGGCTAGCCTAGTGCTCCGATGATGTGGATGATGCCGGAGCCGATACGCCGCACCAGCGCATAGAGGCCGGAGATCGGCTGAAAGATCAGCTGGTGCTCGCGCTCGTAGGTCTGGTGCCAGTCGCCGACATAGGTCGCGACCTCGCCGAAATCGCCTTCGAACTTCTCCTGCTCCACCTTGGGGAAAATCGTCGCCAGCTTGCGGATCGCATCCTCGATCTCGAGATGCACGACCTTGGAGATCAGCTGCTCGCGCGAGATGTTGTGCTGCACGGAGAAATCCGGGATGTGGGTGGCCAGCGCGAACACCCGCATCAGCAGCCCGATGCGGATACCGTGCATCAGCCGCAGATTGAGGCGCGCCTGCGGCGGCAGTTTGGGTTTCGGCCCATCGATCACGGCAAGGCCGTCGCGCAGGTCCAAGAGGTCGCGCTGGAACACCCGGTAGATCTTGGCGAGCTTCTCGTACACGCCCTCGCCCTCCAGATGCTCGGCCACGCGCCGCAGCTCCCACGCCCGCTGGGCATCGCGCGCCTGATAGGCGCGGCTTAGCCACTGGCCGGGGTCGAACAGATCGACATAGGATTTGAGCGCGTCGAGCTCGGAGAATTCCAGCGCCCATTCCACCATGCCCAGCAAGCGGCGCAGGCGCGGCGAGGCTTTGTAGACGCGCTGGAACCGCTCGGGGTCCTTCACGATCGCCTGGCCGACGCCACCCACCGTATTCGCCAGCATGCCGAGCTGCTGCAGGATGCCGTTGTGCGGAATCGCGCGCAGCTGTGTCGGGTGCGTGAGGTTGATGCGCAGGTTGAGATCGTCGTGCTGGCGCTTCAGCGCGCGCGAGCCGCTGGGATAAAGGAAGTTCGCGCCGAACGCATCCAGCAAAGCGGCATAGTTGGGGTCATCCATAACCTGCTCGTTGAAGCGGCGGATGGTGATGAAGAACTCCTTGATATAGGCCTCTTCGACCGAATAGACCGGATCGGCCAGCACGTCGTCGCCCGGTGGGGTGAGCACATATTCGACGATGCGCGCGACCGAGGCGAAGGCGATCTGCGGCGTGATGAAGAGGGCATAGCCGTCGCCGCCCTGGAAGCTGATCTCTTCCTTGGCGCGGATGCCGTGGTTCTGGAACTTGCGCCGGCTGGCCGGCGAGGCGGCGTATTCCAGCCGCGCCTGGAACCCTTCGGGATGGCCGCCGCGGCCGATGGATTCGCCGTGGGTGTCGAACACCACCAGCTCCACGTCCGCGAACCCGCGGTCGCGCAGCACGTCGGCGAGCTTCAGGCGCAGCCATTCGACCGAGATGGCGGCGACAGTTTGCCCGAGATGCCGGCCGGCGTCGGAGAACCCGGTCTGGATGCACAGCCGTCCGCGCTGCCGCACATAGGCGGCGAAGTCCGGGTTCTGCAGGCACTCGTCGATCACGCGCAGGCCGCGCTCGAACGCCTTGGTGGTCTCGAACAAGGGCGAGATGTCGACCTTGGCCTCGACCCCGAACAATTTGGCGAAATAGAGCGCCGACAGCAGGGTCAGGGGCGATTCGGTCTCCGCGATCAGGAACCGCACCGGCGTGGTCGCGTCGATGTATTTCAGCATCTGCGCGCAGATCATGAACAGGCGCTTGGCCGAGGTGCGCTCCGCCAGGATCGAGGCGAAGTTGATGCGGATCGGCTTCACCTCGCGCAGCAGCTTGGCGACGGCGGCGAGATAGGAGCGCTTGCGGGCCGGATCGTCCGGCTCGGTCTCCATGTCGATCAACTTGCGCACGGCGTTGTGGATCTGCACCGCGTTCAGCCGCACATGGGTGTGCGCCATGCCGAGCCCGTGATTGCACAGCTCCGCGCGCAGGATCAGCAGCTTGCGCCGCTCAGCAGCGCGGGTGGAAAGCTCCAGCGCGCGCTCGATCAGCTCCAGCAGCTGGCCGGATTCGACCAGGCGCAGATGCCGGCTCTCGTGCATGCGCTTGGCGAGGCGGCGCACCTGCTCGGTCCAGGTCTTGGGATCGGAATCGCCATGCTGGAAGACTTCGATCTCGTCGTCCGCTTCCTTGATGGCGAGCGCGAGGCGACTTTCCAGCAAATCCATCAGGTGCGCGAGGTCGACGCCGTTCTCGCCCCGCGGCTTCTGCTCGCGCAGCTCTTCGACCACGGCGAGGTATTGCTCAAGCTGCGCGGTCTGCACCCGCAGGCGCTTGAACAGGGTGTCGCTCCACTTGATGTCGGAGCGGCCGTCGAGATCGTAACCGACCCAGCTCGCGATGGTCAGCAGCTTGGGGCGGAGCTGCTCCCATTCCTTGGGATAGAGCTCGGCCGCGACGTCGAACACGATGTCGTAGACCCGGCGCAAGGCGCGCTGGATGTTGCCGATCGCCTCGATCGACAGCTTGTGCTCGTAGGCGAGGTCGATCTGCACCGGCGGGCGGTGCTCCACCGTGCGCGCCGCCGTCAGGCGCCGGGCGCGTTCCTTGGCATTCAGCTTGTTGCCGGCGGCATCGCGCTCCATCGCCAGCTCGGCGAGGTTGTGCAGCATCTCGGTCGACTGGCTGAAGGTCGGATGCGCCGTCATGACGATGCCGAACAGCTCGCGTTCCAGCACAGCCTGGAACTCGGCGAACGGTCGCGGCGTCGGCTTCTTGCCCTTGGCATCGTCAGGCAACGCAACGCGGCGGACGACGGCGCGGATCGCGGCCTCGTTCTTCGCTTCGTCGCGTTCGCCGAGATAGGCAGCCAGGCGCTCGGCGCGATGGGCATAGGCCTCGGCCGAGAGCTGCTGGATCAACCGTTCGATATCGCCATAGGAGAGTGCGCCGGAATCCAGCCGCTTGCCGAGCTCCAGCGCCAGCAGCTTGACCGAGTTGCCGAAAGGGTTGCGCTCGCGCAGATCGCCGAGGGTGCCGAACAATTGGCCGAGATCGCGTTCGAGCGTCGCGGGATCGAGCAAAGCGGAGTCCGGAAAAGCACGCACGTCGACCGGCAGATCGTCGCGCACGGCCTTGCGGCCGTTGCGCGGCAGGGCGATCTGCTCGGTCGCCCGCAGGGCCATCCGCGCCGCGGGCTTCTTGCCTGACTTGCCTCCAGCTCCCTTAGCCATTCCGTCCCCTTACTTCTCCAATGGCCGTGTCACTTCCCCCTTCCCCAAATTGGGGGAGGGTTGGGGTGGGGGAAGCGAGCGAAGACTCTATCCAGCACGGCTGCGGCG
>DASYRS010000355.1:0-6728 GCA_036004205.1 Dongiaceae bacterium | reverse complement strand
CGGATCGAGCGCTTCTTCAACAAGCTCAAACACTTCCGCCGCATCGCCACGCGCTACGACCGACGCGCCGTCCATTTCCTCTCGGCCCTATACTTGGCCAGCGCCATGATATGGATGCGATGAATGTCGATTCGACCTAGTCGGGCCGCCTGAAGCGGCCGGGCGGAATCTCGGCGATGGCCGAGACTTCCACCAGCAATGCGCGGTCATAGAGCCGCGCGACCTCGACGGTCGTGGTGACTGGGTAGGGCGTGGAGAAGAACGCGCGCCTGATGTCGCCGGCGGCCAGGAAAGCCTCCATGTCGGTGACGTAGTTGGTCAAGGAGAGGATGTCGCCCGCCTCGCCGCCGACGGTGGCCAGGGCGACGCGGATATTCTCCAGCACCTGGCGAAGCTGCGCGCGCATGTCGCCGGCGCCGACGATCCTGCCATCGCGGTCGAGCGCGACCTGGCCTTTCAGATGAACGATGCGGCCGTCGCCCTGAATCGCGATCTGGGAGAACGGCCCGAACGGCTGCCACAGATCGGGCGGGTTGACGGCATCGACCATCGGTCACCTCACGCGATGCACTCGCCGCCATCGATGACCAGCGCATGGCCGGTCATGTAGCTGGAGCGGTCGGACGCGAGATAGAGGATCGATTCCGCGATCTCGTCCACGCTGGCCCAGCGGCCCATCGGGATCTTGTCCTTCACGTACGCCTCGAGCGCGGCGCGCCCGCCCATCTGGCGCATGTAAGGATCGTTGAACGGCGTATCGACCCAGCCCGGGCACAGCGCGTTGACCCGGATGTTGAGCGGCCCGTAATCCAGCGCCATCTGCTTGGTCATGGCGATCACCGCGGTCTTGCTGGTGATATAGGCCAGCATGCCCTTGTCGAAGAACACGCCGGAATTGGACGAGGTGTTGATGATGACGCCCTTGCCCTGGCGCTTCATGTGCGGCAGCGCGGCCTTGGCGGCGACGAAGTGGGCGCGCACGTTGATGGCGTAGCTCTTGTCCAGCCCGCTCGCCGGCACCTGCTCCAAGGTGCCTTCGACCTGGATGCCGGCGTGGTTGTGCAGGATATCGATGCGGCCGTGGGTCAGCGCGGCATAGTCGATCAGCCGCTCGATATCGGCATCCTTGGTGACGTCAAGCGCGCGGCCTTCCGCTCTTCCGCCGGCATCGCGGATGCGACGCGCGGTTTCCTCGGCGCGCTCGGCGACCAGGTCGGTCGCGATCACGATCGCGCCCTCGCGGCCCATGATCTCTGCCCCGCCGCGCCCGATGCCGGAGCCCGCTGCGGTGACGATAGCGACGCGATCCTTGAGGATCATGCTTTCCTCCCCCGATTGATCCGGTCCTTGTGAATTCGGTCCAGCCCAGCCAGCCGCGACAGATTCGGCATTGCAGGACGCGGCCGGCGCGCTATTTGATTGGAAGGCAATCCAATCCGCAAGGTGACTCATGAAACTGTTCGGCAAAGGCCATACGGCGCCCACGGAAGGGTACGATGTAGTCAAGAGCGATGAGGATTGGCGCCGGCAACTAAGCCCGGAGCAGTTCGCCGTCATGTTCGAGCATGCGACCGAGCGGCCCAGCACCTCCGCGCTGCTGCACGAGAAGCGTCAGGGGAGGTTCGTCTGCGCCGCCTGCGGAACGCCGGCCTACGAGATGGGGGCCAAGTTCGAGAGCGGCACCGGCTGGCCCAGCTTCTGGGCGCCGATCGAAGGCGCCACGGCGACCGATACCGACCGCTCTCTGTTCATGGTGCGGACGGAAGTGCATTGCGCCAAATGCGGCGCCCATCAGGGCCACGTGTTCGAAGACGGCCCGGCACCGACCGGCCAGCGCTATTGCATCAACGGCGCGGCGCTGAAGTTCGAGCCGGAGAAGAAATAGCACCGCCTCTGCCCAGAAGAGTTCCCCCCTCCCCCGACGCGGGGGAGGGAAGGGTGGGGGAAGCGAGCGAAGACTTTCTCCGCCTGATGCGCGGCTTCGCTCTCCCTAACCCTCCCCCGTGTCGGGGGAGGGGATTGGGTGCGATGTACCAGACTGAAGCAGCCCCAGCACCCGCTGGATCAGCCGGTCGCACCTGGCGCCGGCGAAGGGCAGCATCTCGGCGAAGGTCAGCTTCAATTCCCGCTGCAGCCGCTCCTGCAGCTTGCGGCGCGCGCGCAGGAAGCGGGTGCGCACGGTCTCGGGCTTGAGGTCCAGGATCTGCGCGGTCTCCTCGACGCTCAGTTCCTCGAGCGCGCGCAGCACGAACACGGCGCGCTGATCCTCCGGCAGCCCGCCGATCGCGTCCTCCAGATAGGGCCGCATTTGCGCGCGCATGGCGGCGGATTCAGGAGACAAAGCGGGGTCCTCGGTCGCCTCCGCCGCGGGCGATTCCTCGGGCCGCAGGGGAATGACGTTGCCTACCGACGCCGCCAAGGATGCCGCCTGCGCCTGGCGTTTGCGCCGACGCATCAGGGCCTCGTTGATAGCGATGCGGGTGAGCCAGGTGGAGAGGGCCGCGTCGCCGCGGAAGCCGGGCAGGGCGGCGAACGCCTTGAGATAGCAATCCTGCACGGCATCTTCCGCCTCCTGCTCGTCACGCAGGATGCCCCAGGCGGCGCGATAGAGCCGCCGGTTGTTGCGCCGCATGATCTCCGCCAGCGCTCCTGCATCGCGGGCCAAAGCGCGCGCCACCAGCGCCGCCTCCCCGGCCTCGCCCTCGGCCATTTTCGGATGCGCCATCGGACCTCCCGTGACCTCGTCACTGCATTAGATGCAAGGCCGGTCGAAACGTTCCCACTTTAGACTCTGCAGACTC
The DNA here is from genome assembly GCA_036004205.1 of Dongiaceae bacterium. Taxonomy (GTDB): domain Bacteria; phylum Pseudomonadota; class Alphaproteobacteria; order Dongiales; family Dongiaceae; genus Dongia_A. The sequence continues at coordinate 3,927 of DASYRS010000355.1, read as the reverse complement.
TGCGCCCGATCGGGAACGTTGGGCAAGCGGGCCGCATCCAACCCATATCGCAACAGACTGGGGAGGAATGCTCATGTCACGGAAACTCTTGGCCGGCCTCGCGCTGGCCGCCACCCTGGCGGCGGGCTGCGCCGGTTCGGCCGTCGCCCAGGATCCCGCCAAGCTGAACGACCTGGAGATCGCCCACGCCGCCTATGTCGCGGGCGATATCGACATCCGCAACGCGCACCTGGCGCTCGCCTTGTCGGACGATCCGAAGGTGCGCGAATTCGCCGAGCTGATGATCCGCGATCACGAGGCGGTCAACCAGGCGGCGCTCGCGTTGCTGGAGAAGCTGAAGGCCCAGCCCCAGGACAACGCCTTCAGCCAGGCCTTGCTGAAAGGCGCCCACGACACCTGGGCCAAGATGGCGACGCTCAGCGGCCACGCATTCGACCAGAGTTATGCCGCCAATGAGCTCGCCTACCACCAGACCGTCAATCATGTGGTGGGCGATGCCTTCATTCCGAATGTCGAGAATGGCGAGCTGAAGACCCTGCTCGGCTCGGCGCTCGACACCTTCAAGGCGCACGAGCGGCACGCCGCCGAAATGGTCAAAGAAGTCGGATCGTGATGCAAGCTGCGAAACCCGGCGCCGGCTCCGTCGCATGGAGCCGGCGCCGCGTCCTTGCCGTGTTGTCCTTGGCCGCCTTCATCCGCCCGGCGAAGGCGGAGGGCGCGACCGTCGAGATGCATCAGCTCAAATTCGCGCCGGCGGAGATAGAGATCGCAGCTGGCGGCACCGTGACCTTCGTCAATCTCGATTTGGTCCCGCATACCGCCACCGGCGATGCGTTCGATACCGGAACCTTGCGCAACGGCGAGCGCAAGGAGATCGTGTTTACCGCGGCCGGCGAGTTCCCCTATCTCTGCAAATTCCATCGCCACATGACGGGGCGCATTGTCGTGCGCTAGCGATCAATGCTCGCTGCGGGAGCGCGGCGGGTGCGCGCGGCCGATCAGATAGGTGGCGACGAGCGTCAGTGATTCCTGCAGCAGGATCGCGACCTGGTCAGGCAGAACCAGCAGCACCTCGGTGCCGTCCGCCCCGACCAGCAGCCCGAGCGCATTGCCGAAGGCATGAACGCGGATTTCGGTGACGATGTGCTGCGCGGCGCTGTCCCAATCCGGACCCGCAATTTCCGGCCGCGCGGCGGCGACCTGCTGCGTTTCCGGCGATCCGGACCGGGCTTCCGAGCGGCGGTCCTTGACGGCGCCGGCCTCCATCGCCTCCGCGATGCGGATGACGACCCGGTTCCGCCCCCGTATTCTGCAGTTTCGCTGATAAATCCTCGGCCAAAGGCGCTTTCCCGATCCAGTCGCCAAAGCGCATCTTATCCGTTATTCCTAGGCCGATCGGAGCCTTGAATCGGGGACAGGCATGAGAACAGTCGGCATGTATCTGGCCGAATTGCTGGAAGCCTATGGTGTCGAGGTCATTTTCGGCATCCCGGGCGTCCATACGGTGGAACTCTATCGCGGCCTGCCCAATACCAAGCTGCGGCACGTCACGCCGCGCCACGAGCAGGGCGCCGGCTTCATGGCCGACGGTTATGCGCGGGTCAGCGGCCGGCCGGGCGTCTGTTTCATCATCACCGGCCCCGGCATGACCAATATCGCGACCGCGATGGCCCAGGCCTATGCCGATTCCATCCCCATGCTGGTGATCTCCGCCGTCAACGCGCTCGGCCAGATCGGCTCGGGCGAAGGCTGGCTGCACGAATTGCAGGACCAGCGGCAATTGGTGAAGCAGGTCTCGGCCTTCAGCCACACCGTGATGTCCCCGGCCGAGCTGCCCAAGGTGGTGGCGCGGGCGTTCGCGCTGTTCTCGGGGGGCCGGCCGCGCCCGGTCCATATCGAGCTGCCGCTCGACATCATCACCGCCGCCGCGGACAAGCTGCCGCCGATCCGGGCGACCGTTCCGCCCTCGCCGCCGGCCGCCTCGCCGACCACCCTGCAGGAGGCGGCGAACTGGCTGAACGGTGCGAAGGCGCCGGTGCTGTTGCTGGGCGGCGGCGCGCAGGATGCCGGGCCGTTCGTGCGCTCGCTCGCCGAGAAGCTCGACTCGCCGGCCGTGATGTCGGTCAATGGCCGCGGCCTGCTGCCGCCGGGCCATCCGCTGGCCGTGCCGTGCAGCCCTTCGATGCCGCCGACCATCAAGCTGATCGAAAGCGCGGACGTCATTCTTGCGGTCGGCACCGAGTTCGGCTCGACCGACTACGACTGGTTCGAGCAGGGCGGCGCGAAGTTCAACGGCAAGAGCATCCGGATCGACATCGACGCGCAGCAGATCGTGCGCACGCGCCAGCCCGATCTGCCGATCATCGCCGATGCCTCGGAAGCGACCGCCGCGTTGGTACCGCTCCTGGGTTCGGCGAAGCGTGACGGCGCCGCGCGTGCCAAGGCAACGCGCGATGCCATCCTCGGCACGCTCAGCCCGGTCTATCGCGCCAGCCTGCACTTGATGGAAACGGTGCGCGACACCTTGCCCGGCGTCGTGCTGGTCGGCGATTCGGCCCAGCCGGTCTACGCCGGCTGCATCTACTATGCGGCGGCGGCGCCGCGCACCTGGTTCTGCTCGGCGACCGGCTATGGCACGCTTGGCTACGCGCTGCCGGCCGCGATCGGCGCGCAACTGGCGGCAGCGGAGCGGCCGGCGGTGTGCCTGATCGGCGATGGCGGCCTCCAATTCACCATCCAGGAGCTGGCCTCCGCGCGCGAGATCGAAGCGCCGGTGATCGTCCTCTTGTGGAACAACAACGGCTATGGCGAGATCAAGACCTACATGGAATCGCGCCAGATCCATCCTATCGGCGTCGACATCTTCACGCCCGATTTCCAGATGCTCGCCAAAGGCTTCGGCTGCGAAGCGGTGCGGCTGAAGAAGCCGTCCGACTTGCCCGGGCAATTGCGCAAGGCGGCCAAGCGCAAGACCGCAACCGTCATCGAGATCAACGAGACCGACTACGTCGCCGGCTACCAAGGCTGATCCGATGCAGATCGAGGATATCAGGAGCTGGGGCGCCCGCATCGCCGATTGGGCCGCGCGCTATCTGAGCGACGTGCGCGACCGGCCGGTTCGCTCTCCGCAAGCGCCGGGCGCGACCTACAATGCGCTGCCCGCCGCACCGCCGGAAGGGCCGGAGGAATTCGCCGCGATCTTCGCCGATTTCGAGAAGATCATCGTGCCGGGCCTCACGCACTGGCAGCATCCGCGCCACTTCGCCTATTTCCCCTGCAATTCCAGCCCTCCCTCCGTCCTCGCGGAATACCTCACGGCGAGCATTGGCGTGCAATGCATGCTCTGGCAGACCGCGCCCGCGGGCACCGAGCTCGAGATGCGCGTCACGGACTGGCTGCGCCAGATGATCGGCCTGCCCGAGGGTTTCCACGGCGTCATCCAGGACACCGCGTCGAACGCCACGCTGTCGGCGCTGCTGACCGCACGCGAGAAGGCGCTCGACTGGCGCGGCAACCAGCGTGGTCTTTCCGGCCAGGCGGCGGTGCGGGTCTATTGCTCGGAGCACGCTCATTCCTCGATCGACAAAGCGTGCTGGATCGCCGGCATCGGCCAGGACAATCTGGTCAAGCTGCCGACCGGGGGCGAGACCTACGCCGTCGACGTCGCCGCGCTGGAGCGCGCCATCGTCGCGGACCGGGCGGCGGGCCATTTGCCGGCGGCCATCGTCGCCTGCGTCGGCGCCACCTCGGTCGGCTCCACCGACAATGTCCGCGCCTTGTGCGAACTGGGCCGGCGCCATCAGCTGCATGTCCATGTCGATGCCGCCTGGGCCGGCAGCGCCATGATCTGTCCGGAATTCCGCGAGTTATGGGACGGAGTCGAGCTGGCGGACAGCGTCGTGCTCAACCCGCACAAATGGCTGCTGA
>DASYRS010000354.1:0-5873 GCA_036004205.1 Dongiaceae bacterium | reverse complement strand
AACCCTGCTGCTGGAAGCCCGTGCTGATCCGCGAGACGATGGAGGCGAGCCAGGGCGCGGTCCTATGGATGGATGCCGGCAACCTGGTGCATGAACGGCTGGAGCGGGTGCGCGGCGTGTTGGCGACCACCGGTTTCTATTCGCCGACTTCGTCCGGCGATGTCGAGCGCTTCACCCACCCGCAGGTGTTGGCGCTGCTGGATGCAAGGCCCGAGATCCTGAAGGATGCCAATCGAAACGGTGCGATCATCGGCTTCGGCCGCAACGAAGTCGGGCTGGAGCTGTCGCGGATCTGGCGCGACTGCGCGCTGCGGGAAGAGATCATGCACCCATCCGATTGGACCAAGGATAGCTGGCGGTCGGACCAGGCCATTCTGTCGGTGCTGGTTGCACAGTTCCGGCGGCGCTACGGATTCATGCTGAAGGATGGCCTGCTGGGCATCAGCTACCACAACGATTCCCTGTCGAGCCGCGAAGCGCGCCTTTACATGAAACGCGCGCCCATGCGAAACGGCGCGCCCGAGATCAAGCAACAGCTGACGCAACAGCACCAACGTCCGGTCCGCCGCCTTGGGCGGCTGGCAAAGCGAAGCTGGCGCAAGCTCAGGGCGGCGTTCCTTCGTGGCTGACGGCAAGCTCGTCATCGTGACCGGCGCGTCGGAAAATCACGCGCGCCCGTTGCTCAACCTGCTGAAGAGCACGGCCTATTACGAGCCCGGCACCAAGATCGTCGTCTACGATTTGGGCCTGGAAAAGGCGACGCTCGGCGCTCTGCGCAGGCGGCGCTGCAATGTCGTGCCGTTCCGCTTCGCCGACTACCCGCCGCATGTCGGCGCCGACCGGTTGCGCACCTATGCCTGGAAGCCGGCGATGGTGCATGAGGTCCTGCAAGGCGAAGGCCTGCCCCTGCTCTATCTCGACGCCGGCGACCTGGTGCACAAGCGGCTCGACCGCGTGCGCGCGGAGCTGGCGCGCACCGGGTTCTACAGCCCGAGCGTCACGGGGACGATCGTCGAATGGTGCCATCCGGCCACGCTCGAAGCCATGCAAGTGGAGGCGGAGATCCGGAACGACGGCAACCGCAACGCCGCCATCGTTGGCTTCGGCACCACCGCGATGGCGCGCGAGATCGGGGCGCGCTGGTACGAATGCGCGATGCAGCCGGACATCATCTGTCCGCCGGGTGCGACGAAAAAGGACGGGCACCGGTTCGATCAGACCGTGCTGTCCATCCTGGTGGCGCGGGCGCGGCGGCAATATGGCTTCACGCCGGAGGATGAGCTGCTCGACATCAGCTACCACAATGACAAGCTGACCCCACAGGAGGCGCGTGGCTACATGAAGTCCGGGCCGGTGAGCGGCGGGACCGCCGCCGTCTTGCTCGAACTGGAGAAGCGTCGCCCGTATCCCGTGCGCTGCCTGCGGCGCGCGGCGAAGACGGCGTGGGAGGGCATCAAGGCGATGGCGACGCGCGACTGATCCGCGCGCTCAGTGCAATTGCTGGCCCAGCTCCTGCAGCAGGCGGGCGGCGCGCTGGCGTTGCTGGTCGTTTTCCGCCAGCTCGAGATAGCGCGTCAAGGCGCGGCGCGCGGCCATCAGATTCTCCAGCCGCGCGTTGAGGATGCCGCTTTCGCGCCAGAGCTCCGCCTGGCCCGGCGCGATCCACAGCATGCGCTGCAGCGCGCGCTCGGCGCCCTTGAGGTCGCCCTCCTGGATGCGCCGCACCTTGATGTTGTTCTGCAGGCGGATGAGGATCTGCCGGTTCTCCAGCGCCGCGAAATGATCGGGCTTCAGCTCGGTCTTGTCGTTCGATTGCGCCTTCAGCAATTGCCGCAGATCCTGGATCGAGCGCTGGGCGCCGCCGGCGAACGGATCGAGGATCGCCGCCTGCCGGTCGCCATAGAGCCGGATCACGAAATGGCCGGGGAAATTGAGGCCCTCGATCCGCCAGCCGAGCGAGCGCGCGGCGTGGATGTAGAGAATGGACAACGCAACGGGCAGGCCGCGCCGGCGCTGGATCACTTGGGTCAGGTCGGCGTTGCGCAGGTCGTCATAGGTCTCTTCGTCGCCGCGATAGCCGAACTTCTCCGCCATCACGTAGCGCAGCGCGTCGCAGCAGGCATCCAGCTTCTCGTCGCTGGCGGTGAGGGAATCCAGCGCCGCGGCACGGCTCATCTCCGCCGCGATGGCGGCGAGATGCTCGCGGCTGGGGCCGAGGTCGAGCTCGCGCCTTTCGTCCGCCGCGCACAGCAAGGCGGTCTCGGCCAGATCGATCGCCTCGTCCGCGCTTTCGCCGACCCGGCGCAGCCTGTCCTCCAGGGTGGCGGTGTTCATGATCCGCTCGCCTGGGTCAGGCCACCCGGGTCCGGCTGCGTCTCCGCCGGCAGGATGTCGGGCGCCTTGCCGGGCGGTGGCGGCTCCGGCGGCAGCGGATCGGTCTTCAGCCGCACGTAGTTCTTCACCTCGCGCACATAGGCGACGTCGCGCGCATGGTCGATGACGCGCTGGACCTCGCCCTGGTCCTGGCCGACGCCGATCAGATAGACCACGTTGTCGATGCATTCGACCGAGTAGTTGTTGGCGCGCACGCCGCGGTCCACGAACAGCTTCAGCCAGACCCGGCGCGCGAGATACTCGTCCTGCGCGATCTGGCCGAGGTCGCGCGGATTCTCGACCTCGATGTTGTTGATGACCTGGCGCACGCCGGGCTCTTCCCACGCCGCCTTGACCGCGGCCAGGCGCTGTTCCTGCGTCTGCACCACGCCGCTCAACAGCACGCGCCCTTCCTGCACCTGCAGGTGGACGTTCTGCGCCACCGCCAGGTCGGCGGCGGCGAAGCGCGCATTGATGGCGATCCACATCCGGTTGTCGTCGAGGCCCTGATAGAGACCGCGTTCCTGGGTCGCGAGGTCGGCGGTAAACGCGGCGGCGCCGACCGCGGTGCCGATGGGCGAACACGCCGCCAGCGCCCCGCAACCGACCAGGAGAAAGGACGCTGAGAGACAGCCTGCGACTCGCATGCGCGGTAATATGCCCTAACGCGAATCGGCATGCCATGCCGCCGGGAAATGGCGCGGCCAGCCCCATCGCAGGGCGCGTGCCAGCCCGCCCCAGGGCCAGGATGTCGGTTCGGTGACAGTGATGGCGTCGAGCCGCAATTCCAGGCCCTGGCAATCGCCGCGCCGGCTGGCGAAAACCGCCGCCGCGCGCGCCACCCGCGCCTGCTGGCGGGGCGAAATCGCGAACAAGGCGGCATCCCCGGCCTCCTCGCCCGGCGCCAGGCCGGAGGCGCGCCGCTTCACCTCGACCGCCGCCAGCACCTGGCCGCGCCGCGCCAGGATATCGACCTCCCCCGCCGGACACCGCCAATTGACCGCCAGGATCCGATAGCCCTTCAGCCGGAGCAGCCAGCACGCGATCCGCTCGGCGCGACGCCCGGACAGATACGCGCGCTGGCGGGTTGGGTTCTTTATCTTGCTTGCCGACATCTGAGCACGTGGCCCCCTCACCCCAACCCCTCTCCCTCGAGGGGAGAGGGGCTATTCGCACGAACCCAGCAACAGCGTCCCCTCTCCCCTCGAGGGAGAGGGCTAGGGTGAGGGGGCCTCAATGCAGCGCTGCGCTCCACGTCCTACTTCTCCCCCTGCAGCTCCAGCGCCCGCGCGTATACCGTGCGCTTGGGCGCGCCGGTGGCGGCGGCGACGGTGGCGGCGGCGTCCTTCACGCTCATGCTGACGAGTGCGTGGCGCAGGAGACTATCGACGTCTTCGACCGAGGCCCCCTCTTCTTCCGGCGGCCCGACCACGATCACGATCTCGCCCTTCGGCGCGCCGGCAGCTTCGTAGTGCGCGATCAGCGCCGACAAGCGGTCGCGCCGCACTTCCTCGAACAGCTTGGTCAGCTCGCGCGCCACCGCGGCGGGGCGGTCGCCCAGCACGGCGTGCAGGTCGCGCAACGAGTCCACCAGCCGCGGCGCGGTCTCGAAGAACACCAACGTCACCGGCGCGCGCGCCGCCTCGGCGATCGCGTCGCGCCGCGCCTTCGACTTGGGGGCGAGGAACCCGCCGAACAGGAACCGGTCGCTGGGCAGCCCCGACAAGGCGAGCGCCATGATTGGCGCGCTGGGCCCGGGCAGCATGGTGACGGAAAGCCCCGCTTCGACCGCCGCTTGCACCAGCTTGTAGCCGGGGTCGGAGATCAGCGGCGTGCCGGCATCGCTGACCAAAGCGACGCGCGCGCCGGCGGCGATCCGCGCCAGGATCTTGGGTCGCATCGTCTCGGCATTGTGGTCGTGATAGGGCAGCAGCGGCCTTTCGATCCCGGCATGCTGGAGCAGCTTGGCGGTGACGCGGCTGTCCTCGCAGGCGATCAGGTCGGCCGATTTCAGCCCCTCCAGCGCGCGCGCCGTAATGTCGCCCAGATTGCCGATTGGAGTGGCGACCAGGATCAGGCAGCCCTGCCCCGGTCCCTCGCCCGGTTCACGTTTACTTCGTTCTTGGCTCTGGCTAGGCTTCATGCGCTATCGGTAACACAATCGGTTTCAGGGCAACGGGATTATCGGAATGACGCAGGCGGTCTTGGGCGATGTTGCGCGACAGGCGAAACGCTGGGCCGGCGCGTTGATTCTCAGCGTTGCCGCCGGCTGCGCGCCCAATGTACCGCCGCCCCAGGCTCCCGGCCAGCCCACCCCGACCCAGCCGCAATACGAGACCGTGCCCATGGCCCCGGTCGAGGCCGGCACCAAGATCGGCCTTCTCCTGCCTTTGTCCGGCCAGCAGGCGGCCTTGGGCCGCAGCTTGCTGCAGGCGGCGGAGATGGGCCTGTTCGAGGTCGGCGACGATTCCTTCACCCTGCTGGTCGAGGATACCGCCACGGCCGCCGGCGCCGATTCCGCCGCGCGCAAGCTGCTGGCCGGCGGCGCCAAGATCCTGCTCGGCCCGGTGTTCGCGACCGACGCGCGCAAGATCGCGCCGATCGCCCAGGGCGCGCATGTTCCGGTGCTGGCTTTCACCAACGATCAGACGGCCGCGCAGCCCGGCGTGTACATCATGGGCGTGACGCCGCAGGACCAGGTCGAGCGCGTGGTGCAATATGCCGCGAGCCAGGGCATGCAGCGTTTCGCGATCCTTGCCCCCACCTCCGCCTACGGCAACATCGTGAACGCCTCGTTCCGCCAAGCGATCCAGAAGTCGAACGCGATCCTGGCGCAGATGTCGCTCTACGATCCCAATTCGCCGGACTACACCAAGGTGGTGGAGGATCTCTCGACCGCGTATCAGAACTCTCCGTTCGATGCGCTGATGCTGCCCGAGGGCGGCGCGAAATTGCGCCAGCTCGCCCCGCTCCTGCCCGCCTTCCAGCTCGGGCCGCAGACCGTGCAGATTCTCGGCACCGGCCTGTGGGCCAACGATCCCGCGCTGGCGCAGGAGACCGGCCTCACCGGCGGCTGGTACGCCACCACCGATCCCGACAAGTGGAAGCAGTTCGCCGACCGCTACCAGGGTGTCTATGGCGGCGCGCCCGACCCGCGCGCAGGCCTGGTCTATGACGCGATCACGCTGATCGTCGCGCTCGGCAAGTCGCCGACACCGGATTATTCCGAGGTCGCGCTCACCAACGTCAGCGGCTTTACCGGCGTCACCGGCGTGTTCCGGCTGAACGCCGACGGCACCGTCGATCGCCAGCTCGCCATCGTCGAAGTGGTCCCCGGCGGCGGCGTGGTGCGCGAACAGGCACCCGGCACCTTCGCGGCGGCGATCAACTGACGCTCTGAAGAGCGTCATGGTCGTGCTCGGCGCGACCATCCACGAGTTTGCTCGCAACGTCTGGTCTCGCTCAACGAAACTCGTGGATGGTCGGACCAAGTCCGACCA
>DASYRS010000353.1:0-4975 GCA_036004205.1 Dongiaceae bacterium | reverse complement strand
CCCGGGGCGATCAGCAGGGGCGCGTTGTCCTCATCGCAATCGTCCAGGTGCGCGCGCATCGTGACCATGCCGCGTAGGATGTCGAACGGCGGCTCGACATGGACCGCGCCGCCCTTGACCGACCAGGGGCCGTAGCCCTCGGTCTCCAGGCGCGCCCGCACCGCGATGGTGCGGTCCTGATGCCAGCCGGCCGACCAGTTGGCATCGGCGTTCTTGTCGAACAGGACGGCCCTGACCGGCCGGGCGGCGGCGCCCAATACTTCTACCGCGATGCGCCGGAGCGCACTGCCGGTGCCAGGATTGCGGCAGCAATCTCGCCGCCGAAAATCCGCGCGCCGGATTGTCCGGCAAGCACCAGATCCGCGAGCGCCCTTGAGCTTGCAATGTCGACCTCGGCAAGAGCCTGCGGATAGAGTTGCGCGCCGTGAGTGGCCAACTCCAGGGACGCAAGATTGCGGGTTGAATCCAAACGTGGGCTCTTTCGATATTCCAACTGGTAATCTACCATATGCGTCGTTGGCGCGCGAGAAAACCTGCCGGGAGCCGATCGATGCTGCAACTAAAGCCCAACTGCGAATGCTGCGACCGCGATCTGCCGCCGGAGAGTGCGGAGGCGCGCATCTGTACGTTCGAGTGCACCTTCTGCGTCGCCTGCGCGGAGGCGGTGTTTCACGGCGCCTGTCCGAATTGCGGCGGCAACCTGGTGGCGCGGCCGGTCCGGCCGGCGGCGATGCTGGCGAAACATCCGGCCTCGACCGAGCGCTACCTCCGGGACGCGCCGTGCGGCACGCGCGCGGCGGAATGACCCGGCCATTCCTTCAGCGGCCGCCCTAGCGTTCCCGCCGCTTCTCTTCCACCAGCCGTTCAAACCCTTCGACATGCGCTGCCAGCTTGGCGGCCTCGCAGCGCGGGCACCACAGCAGTTTCTTGCGGCGCAGGAACAGTATCTTGCGGCGGCTCTTGCAGGTCTTGCAGCCGGGGGCGCCGTCCCACGTATCGAAGTCGGGGAGCGCGAGCAGTTCGCGCAGGAAGAATGGGTGCGTCGCCGCCAGGCGCGCGAGTTCGTCCGGCTCGAAATAGCGCGGCGACAAGTCGAGACGGGCGAGGCGCTTCAGGTCGGCCAGCGGGCCGAGATCGCCGTCGATCACCTTGGCCGACGTCAGGTGCAGCTGCTCGAGCTTGCCGAGCGCTCGCAGCGGCGCCAGCGACGGCAGCGCCTGGGTCGAATCCACGCCTCCGGTCAGGGCCAGAATCCGCAATCCCGTGAGCGCCGCCAGGGGCGCCAGGGATTCGATCGCGCCGAGATCGTTGAAGTAGAGCGACGTGAGCCCCGTCAGCCGCTCGATCCCGTCGAGGCGCGTCAGGTTCGAGCATTGCCATACCGTCAGCGTCTCCAGCGTCGCGCGCCCTGCCAGGAATTGCAGGTCGCCGGCATCGGCATGGCGCACGCCGAGCGTCGTCAGCCGCGGCAGCCCGCAATCCGCCAGCACCGGCACATGCCGGCGCGGCAGCCGGTAGATCCGCAGTTGACTAAGCGCGTTAAACTCCCGCCGCGCCGCGAAGTCCTTGGCCGTGCCGTCGACCCACAAATTCGCCAGCCCGCGATCGACCCCCGCAAGCGAGGTCCGCAGCGGCTCGTCCTCAGCAGTGTTGGCCATCCCCTGTCCCCCGGCCTTTGCCCTGATCATGCGCAACGATCATAGCAAAATCCGGGAAGCCGCATCTGGCCGGCGCGGGCCGCGCTCAGATCGGGGAATCCGCGATCTTTTCCATCTCGATCCGGTCGTCCTGGCGGCGAATGCGCAGGGACTGCGGTTGCTCGCCGATAGCAAGCGGCACCGAGATCAGTTGGGCCTGGCCCGGCATCAGCGTCGCGGAGAAACGCACGATCGCGTGCCGTTCCGCATCGCTGTCTTTCCCGGTCACCGTGTCGACGGTCGTCACCACGTGCCAGCCATCCGGCGCGCTGGCCCAATAGCTGATCGCGGTGGTATTGGCGCCGAGTTCGGTCACCACGGCCTGGTTCTCCCGCACGCTTGTGTCGACCTGCGTGGCGCGCAAGGACGAACTGGCGGCAAGCGACGCCGTGACCGCGATGCCGGCGATGGCCGCCGCCTTTATGAGCTTGGTCATATGTTTCCCCTCCAGAATGATCATTGGCGTGGTCGCACCCGATGGGCCGCGCAATGCTATGCGGCGCCGTGCGTCCCATCGGTGCTTTCATCCGCCTGTCCGGACCCGTCAGAGCCGTCGGTCCGGACAGCGACGGGGCTGAGAACTAGCCGAAACCGGCGCGGGGATGCTTGGAGAAAGTGAGGGGAATTCGAGGAGAGACGTGATTTTGGTCACGTCCTCGCGCGGCCTGGCACGGCGGCGCGCTAGGCCGCCAGCTCCCGGTTCCGCGTGAAGAATCCGCGCGCCCGTTCGAGGGCGGCGGTATCGGTCAGAACCTCGCCCGGCTTGTTGCCATAGCCGAGCAGGACGCCGCCGAATTCCATGCCGAGATAGTCCGCGGTCAGCTTGAGGGTGCCGATGAGCGGGTCGGCGCGGCTGAAATCCTCATCGCTCAACGCACAGATTCCCCACAGCTTCTTGGCCCCCATGCGCGCCTTGAAGTCGGCGCCGGGCACCCGCAGCCAGCCGCTCCAATAATCGAGATAGAGCTTGGCCGCGGCGGGCACGCCGTACCAGTAGAGCGGGACAGCGAAGACGAGGTCGGTGGCGCCGAGCGTCGCGTCGAACAATACGCGCTCATTGCCTTCTGGCTGTGGATAGACGCCGACCGAATGCCGGATATCCACGAACGGATCGAGCGGCAAATCCATCAGGCGCAGCCATTGCTGATCGCAATCCGGCGGCAGATGCTCGGCCGCCTTGCGGGCCAGGATCTCGGTATTGCCGTCGCGTCGCGCGCTGGCGATCAGGAATGTGAATCGGCGCTGGTCCAAGCTGGTCTCCCGTGACTGTCAGGCCGTCCCATAGAGCAAGCCGCCGCGCCCCTGGCAAATGACTTCGCTTGACCTTCGGATGAATCCATTTCATCTAACAGTCATGACCGATCTTGCGGCCCTCTCCTGGACCTCGTTGCGCGCGTTCGAATCCGCCTCCCGCCTCGGCAGCTTCAAGGAGGCCGCGCGCGAGCTTGGCGTCACGCCCACCGCCATTAGCCACCAGATCCGGCGGCTGGAGACCAACCTCGGCCTCGCCTTGTTCGAGCGGCTGCATCGCTCGCTGCAATTGACGCCGGCGGGCGAGGCGCTGGCGGCCGAAGCGCAGGACGCCTTCCTGCGGCTGGGGCGCATTCTCGACAGTCTCCGGCTGGAAGGGCGGGCGGCGGGTCCCCATACCTTGACCGTCAGCTGCGTGCCGTCGTTCGCGAGCAAGTGGCTGGCGCCGCGGCTGCCGGATTTCCAGGCCGCGCATCCGAGAATCGGCCTGCGCGTGGTGGCGGACGAGACCCTGGTCGATCTGCGCCGCGACCGCATCGTCGATGTCGCCTTGCGCTATGGGCCGGGTCCCTACGGCAAGGAGCTGCAGGCTCGGCGCCTGTGGCCGAAGGGCGAGATCATCGCCATCTGCGCGCCCACCCTGGCCAAGGAGCCATCGCTGCGTTCGCCGGCCGGCCTTGCCCGCCACATGCTGATCCGGACGGCGACGCCGTCCTGGCGGGCGAACCTCAATCGGGCGCGGCCAAGCTCGGAATGGGAGGCCTGGTTCGCGGCCGCCGGCGTTGCGATCGACGAGCGCATTCGCAAGGCACTGGAGGGGCCGTATTTCAATGCCAGCCAACTCGCCATCGAAGCGGCGTCTGCGGGCAAGGGGATCGCCCTGGCGCCGAAGGTGCTGGTGGAACGGGAAATCGCAGCGGGCCGGCTGGTGCGGCTGTTTTCGACCAGTGTGCCGGACCCGAACGCCTATTGGGTGTTGTGCCGTGCCGACCGCGCGCGCGAGAGCCGCATCCGGACCTTCATGCGATGGATCGGCGAGGAGGTGGCCAAGAGCTGAGCCTTGGAAGCGCGCCGGCGCGAGTTGATCGATGTATCGCGCGCAGTTAGATGCTAAGACCGCACAGCGCTCTATGCACCGATGGAGAAGTCCGCATGGCCCTTGAACCCCGATCGCCGCGCCTTGCCGTCCTGATCGACGCCGACAACACCTCGGCCAAGATCGCCGACCGGCTGTTCGAGGAGATCGCGCAGCTGGGCGAAGCCAGCGTGCGGCGCATCTATGGCGATTTCACGCGTCCGGGCTTGCGCGGATGGACGGAGATCCTGGCCAAGCATGCCATCATCGCGCATCAGCAATTCGCCTACGTGACCGGCAAGAACGCCTCCGACATCGCGCTGGTGATCGATGCGATGGATCTGATGCATAGCGGTCGGTTCGAGGGCTTCTGCCTGGTCTCGTCGGACAGCGATTTCACGCGCCTCGCCGCGCGCCTCCGCGAAGAGGGGCTGGACGTATTCGGGTTCGGCGAGCGCAAGACGCCGGAGAGTTTCCGCCAGGCCTGCCGGCGCTTCATCTATACCGAGAACCTGCTGGTCGAGCCGCCGGCGCAGGCACAGGCCGACGCTTTGCCGCAAGCGCGGTCGCAGCAATCGCCGAGCGCCGCGGTTCCGATCCTGAAGAAGGCCATCTCCCAGATGGATGGCGAGGATGGCTGGGTCGGGCTGGGCTCGCTCGGCAACCGGCTTGCCAATCTCGCGCCCGACTTCGATCCGCGCAGCTACGGCGTCGCCAAGCTCAGCGATCTCGTGCGCAAGTCCGGCGCGTTCGAGATCGAGCAAACGGAGGGACGGCGCTTGCGAGTCCGGCTGAAGCCGGAAGGTGCGACGCCCGCAAAGCCCAGCCGCCGCGGGCGGCGCCCGGCGCCGCCCGCGGTATGACAATCAGCGCCACTTGAAGGCGCTGTCGCGCAGCAGATCGTTGGCGCGCACCCCTTCGGCAAGACCGATATCGCGCAGCAAATGGCTGG
>DASYRS010000352.1:0-7019 GCA_036004205.1 Dongiaceae bacterium | reverse complement strand
GCACGGCCAAGGCGCTGCGCGCCGCGCTTGGCAGCGAATATGGGATCGAGGCCGACCAGATCGTGTGCGGCGCCGGCTCCGACGACGTGCTGCAATTGCTGGTGCGCGCCTATGCCGGGCCGGGCGATGAGGTGCTCTATTCGCAGCACGGCTTCCTGATCTATCCGATCGCGGCCAAGGCGGTGGGCGCAACGCCGGTCGCGGCGGCGGAGACCGATCTGCGCGCCGATGTCGATGCACTGCTGAAGGCGGTGACGCCGAGGACGCGCATCTGCTTCGTCGCCAACCCGAACAATCCGACCGGCAGCTACGTCAGCGGCGCCGAGCTGAAGCGCCTGCGCGCCGGATTGCCCGCCAACGTGCTGCTGGTGATCGACGCGGCCTACGCCGAATATGTCGACCTGCCCGACTACGAATCCGGGCTCGACATGGTGCGCAGCTCCGACAATGTCGTGATGACGCGCACCTTCTCCAAGATCTTTGGGCTCGCGGCTCTGCGCCTGGGCTGGGCCTATTGCCCGCCCGCAATCGCCGACGTGTTGAACCGGATCCGCGGGCCGTTCAACGTGCCGGCGCCCGCCCAGGCCGCCGGTGTCGCCGCCATCGCCGACCGTGCGCACACCGCCAAAGCCAAGGCGCATAACGACCGCTGGCTGCCCTGGTTCGCGCAGCGCATGCGCTTAGCTGGCCTCCATCCATATCCCAGCGTCGCCAATTTCGTGCTGCTGAAGTTCCCCGCCGATCCCAAGCTGAATGCCGAGGCGGCGCTGAAATTCCTCAACGCCCACCGCATCCTGCCGCGCCGGGTCGCGGCCTACGGCCTGCCGGATTGCCTGCGCGTCACGATCGCGGACGAAGACGCGGTCAAGGCCTGCGCCGACGCGCTCGAAGCGTTCGTGAAGGGAGCGGCGACGCAATGAGCGGGCCCGCGTTCGACAAGATCGCGCTCATCGGCATCGGCCTCATCGGCTCCTCGATCGCCCGGGCCGCGCGCAAGCACAAACTGGCTAAACGAATCGCCATTGCCGATTCCTCGGCCGAGGCGCGCCAGACCGCCACGGAGCTGAAGCTCGGCGATGTGGTCCATGCCGATCCCGCCGAGGCGGTGAAGGATGCCGACCTCACTATCGTCTGCGTGCCGATCGGCGCCTATGCCGAAGTGGGCCAGGCGATCGCCGCGCATCTGAAGCCTGGCAGCATCTTGAGCGATGTCGGCTCGGTGAAGCAGGCCGTGCTGCGCGACCTGGGTCCGCTGGTGCCGGACCATGTGCATTTCATTCCCGGCCATCCGATCGCCGGCACCGAGCATTCCGGCCCCGCCGCCGGCTTCGCCGAATTGTTCGACGGGCGCTGGACCATTCTAACGCCTTTGCCCGGCTGGGACGAAGCGGCGGTCGAGCGGCTGCAGCAATTCTGGACCAGGCTGGGCGCGATGGTCGAAACCATGGAGCCGATGCATCACGACCAGGTGCTGGCCATCACCTCGCATCTGCCGCACCTCATTGCCTACACCATCGTCGGCACCGCGACCGGCCTCGAGGAGCATACCCAGCGCGAGGTCATCAAGTTCTCCGCCTCCGGCTTCCGCGACTTCACCCGCATCGCCGCCTCCAACCCGATCATGTGGCGCGACATCTTCCTCAACAACCGCGAGGCGGTGCTGGAGATGCTGGGCCGCTTCAGCGAGGACCTGACCGCCCTCCAGCGCGCCATCCGCTGGGGCGAAGGCGAAAAGCTCGAAGACTGGTTCACCCGCACCCGCGCTATCCGCCGCTCGATCATCGATGCCAAGCAGGCCTGACGTGGGAGAGCGCAAGCACTGCCTCAGCATGGTGGAGGTGCGCGCCGAGATCGACGCCCTCGACCGCGCGATCGTGGCGCGGCTGGCCGACCGCCTGCACTACATCGACGAAGCAGCGCGCCTGAAGCAGAGCCGCGACCAGGTACGCGACGAAGCCCGCATCGCGGACGTCCTGGCGAAAGTCGAAGCGGAGGCAAGGCGCTTGGGTGCCAATGCCGGTGTGCTCGTCGCGACCTATCGCACGCTGATCGAAGCTTCGATCGCGCACGAGCTCGATGCGTTCGACCGCCCTCGGTCCCGCGCCTGATCTCGGCGCGGCCGCGACCCGAACCATCGATCCGACGCCTAGTGCCAGTGGGGCCCGAAGGGGTTTGCAGCATCGTCGTGCGTGTGAAGCGTGAGTTGATGCGGCACGCCGTCCACCATTTCCACACCCTCGTCGAGCCATTGATTGGTCAGGCCTTCGGCGCGCTCGATCAGTTCTCCGGCACGGCTAAAGTCGTAAGGAGAGACGTCCTGCGGACAAGGTGGCGGCACGATGCGAATCTCGGCCTTGCCCAGACAATGTCGCACTGCGTCCTTGAGTTGCTGCACGATCAGTAGATTGAGGCCGTGCAGGGCGGTGCCGATCGCGGTTCGCGGCGGTTTCGGCAAGGAGCAGGAATGGCCGGTCGGCAAGACATAGATCGTGCGAGCGCCAAGGTCGATCGCGGCGGGCAGCGGCGTGTGGCTGGTGACGCCCCCATCGACAAGATACCTGCCGTGAAGGTGTACGGGCGGGAACACGCCGGGAATCGCCGCACTTGCGATGAGCGCCGAGACCGCCGGTCCGGATCGAATACGGTACTCGCACCCCGTCAGCATGTCGGTGGTGACGATGCAGCACGGAAGCGTACCGTCTTCCAACCGCCGCGACGAGAAACTCTCCGTGAGCACCTTTTCCAGACCTGCTGGTGAAACAACGTAGTCATGCCGTACCATGAGTCGCCAGAGGCTGCGAAGTGGCGAGATGTCGAAAATCTCGTCCCGCCTCAGACGGCGCCACAGCCTTTCCATTTCGCCGACACCGGATGCCGTCGGGCTGGAGGCAAAATAGGCTGCGTTGATGGCTCCAGCCGATGATCCCACGACGAAGTCGGGTGCAATGCCACGGCTCACGAGCGCTTTGAGCATCCCAACCTGGATGGCACCAAGGCTGCTGCCGCCGGCAAATACGAAGGCTGTCGTTCCCTGCATCGCCATATGCTCAGCCGCCAAACATATGCACGCCCAGCACCAGCCGGCGCCCCTTGGTCACCGGCAGCACTTCGTGCAGCAGGCTCGCCGACCACACCACCGCGGTGCCGCGCTCGACGGCGTAGAGCTCTTCGCCATATTCGCGGAAGCGGAGTTCGCCGCCCTCGTAATCACCGGCGTTGAGATTGACCGTCATGGTGAAGCGGCGGTTGGCATTGGTCGGAGTTGAGTTGTCGCGGTGCGGGTTGAGGAAGCCGCCTGCGCGCGCTTCGTAGCCGGCGATGCGGTAGCCTTCGCGCTTCAGGCCGGTTGCCTGGAACGCCTTCTTGATTTCCGGCAGCAGGCGCCGGCGCAGCCGGCCGTCGATGAATCGCTGCAGCGCTTCGTCCTGCACGATGTATTCGACCGCTTTACCGTAGAGGCCGTCATGCACGACCTTGAAATTGCCGCGCTCGGCCTTGGTGCCGGCGTTGGTGAAGCCGTCGGTCGCATATTCCGGCACTTTGCGGCGCCAGATCTCGGCCAGGAAATCGCAATCGGCCAAGCTCAGCATGCGCGGCAGCACGAGCACAGGCGGATGTGATCTGAGGCGCATGGGCGGGCGGCTCGCGCCGAGCCCGCCCAGTTCCGTCAGTGCCTCGGCGACCAGCGCCGCCGGCTCCATCCGGTCCAGCACGCGCGCGACGCGATGGCCGGGATCGAGGATGAAGAGCGTCAGGCCCGGCACCGCCGGATAGGGATCGAGTCCATAGCCCTTGAAGATGTCGGCCTTGGCATCGGCGAGGATGGCGAACGGCAGCGCAAGCCGCTTGCGCGCGGCGGCGTTCGCTTCGATGCCGTTGCGGCTGATCACGAACAAGGTCGCTTGCAGTGCGGACAATCGATCGGCCTGGGCGCCAAAGGCCTGCAAGCCGGCCGCCAGAGTCTCATCCTCCAGCGACGGGCAGAACAGCAGCAATACGGGTCTACCGGTCACCAGGTCGGCGTCGGATGCGGCCGGCTTGCCCTCGTGGTCGGGCGCGCGCACCAACGGCGCCGCGTCGCCCGCATCGATCAGGCGCGCGAGCGGCGGCCGCAGCAATGCGGCGGCCACGTCAGGCGCGGCGATGATCACGAAAACTCATCCCAATTCCGACCTCCCCCCTCGGTGGGGCGGAATTCGCGCCACTACGATAGCCCTCCGGTTCCGCCTTTCCAACCCGATAGTTCGGTCGCCGTCGAACTGTTCATGCCAGTTTCCGACGCGGCATCGTGACACTCTGCAGGCCCAACCGACCGCGCGAGAGACCATTGGCGCAGAACTCTGTCCGCACCCCCAACCTCGCCCTGGAGCTTGCGCTGCTCGGCATCCTGGCGACTTTGTGGGGCGCGTCTTACACCTTCATCAAGATCGGCGTAGAGACGATCCCGCCGGTGACGCTGATCGCCGCCCGGACCGTGATCGCGGGAACCCTCCTGCTGGTGGTCATGCGCGCGCGGGGCATCGCCATGCCGCGGGATCGGGCAACCTGGCTGCGCTTCCTCGTCCAGGCCTGCCTCAACAGCGCGATCCCTTTCACCTTGATCGCCTGGGCGGAGCAGACGGTCGATGCGGGCCTCGCGACCATCCTCAATTCGACCGGCCCGATCTTCACCTTCCTGCTGACGATGGTCCTGGCCCGGCAGGAAACGGTGACCGCGCGCAAGCTGTTCGGCATCGTCACGGGCATGATCGGCATCTGCCTGATCGTCGGCTTCGAGGCTTTGGGGGGCCTTGGCCGCGAGTTGGTCGCGCAACTGGCGATCGTCGCCGCGACCATTTGCTATGCCGGCGCGGCGGTCTTCGGGCGCGGTTTCAAGGGACTCAACCCGATTGCACCGGCGGCCGGCTCCTTGATATGCGGGGCCGTGATCCTTCTCCCCATCTGCCTTGCGTTCGACCGGCCGTGGCAGCTGGCGCCGTCCCGCGATTCCGTACTGGCGCTGCTCGCGCTGTCGGTCGTCTCGACGGCCTTGGCGCACACCATCTTCTTCCGGCTGCTGGGCACGCTGGGTTCGGTCGGCGCGACCGCGCAGGCCTATCTGCGCGTACCGGTGGGCGTCGCCATCGGCGTGTTCTTCCTGGGAGAGACCTTGACCTCGACCGCCTGGATCGGCCTCGGCTGCGCGGTCGCCGGCGTCGCCGCCATGACGATCCCGGCGCGCAAGGCGCTCGCGCGAGCCTAGGCGTATCCGCAGGCTTTCAAGGCCGCGCGCATATGCTCCGGCGGCTCGGCCGTGACGGCGACGGGCGGCTTGTTCTTGCTGAGCGGCAGCACGACGCCGCGGGCATGGAGATGCAGCGGCGCCTTGCGCTGGTCGGGCTTGAGAGTTCCATACATCGGCTCGCCCAGGATCGGACAGCCGAGCTCCGCACAATGGACCCGCACCTGGTGGGTGCGGCCGGTGTCCGTTTTCAGCTCCAGCCAGGCGAGGCCGCCGCCCGATCCCAGCACACGGTAATTCGTGGCAGCGGCTTGGCCCTTGGGATCGACGAGCATGCGCCAGCCGCCATCCTTGCGCGTGGTCTTGAGCAACGGCGCTTCGACGCGGCCTTCATCTTGCGGCGGGTTGCCGACCACCACGGCCCAATAGGTCTTGTCGACCAAGCCTTCCTGGAATAGCCGGCCGAGCTTGGAAAGCGCCTTGCGGTGCCGCCCCAGCACCAGGCAGCCGGACGTGTCGCGGTCCAGCCGGTGCGCCAAAGCCGGCGGCGCCTTCAGCCCGAAGCGCAAGGCGTCGAAGCACTGCTCCAGATTCGGCCCGCCCCCCGGCCCGGCATGGACCGGCAGCCCGGCCGGCTTGTCCAAGATCAGGATCAGGCCGTCGCGATAGAGCAGGCGGGCCTGGGTTTCTTCGGGGGAGAGGGGCGGTTTGGCCATGATTGCGCCTTCTTACCCGCCTTTGAGGCACTTTCAAAGAATCGGACAAAGAGCGAGCCTAGGCTGACAAGGGGCGCCGGTTTTATGGTCAAATGGGGGTGCGATGTTGAACTATCCGCGCGATCTTTCCGGGTATGGTGGAAATCCGCCGCAGGCCGACTGGCCGAGCGGCGCGCGGGTGGCTGTCCAGTTCGTGCTCAATTACGAGGAAGGCGGGGAGAATTGCATTCTCCATGGCGATCCGGCCTCCGAGACGTTCTTGAGCGAGATCATCGGCGCCCAGCCGTTCCTCAGCGCCCGGCACATGTCGATGGAATCGATCTATGAGTACGGCTCGCGCGCCGGCGCATGGCGGCTGCTCGATCTGTTCAAGTCGCGCGGCGTGCCCTTGACCGTGTTCGCCATCGCAATGGCGGCGGAGCGCAACCCGGCGGTGATCGAGCGCGCCCTCGCCGACGGCCACGAGATCGCCAGCCACGGCTACCGCTGGATCAACTATCACGGCATGCCGGAAGCGATGGAACGCGAGCATCTGGCGAAGGCGATGGAGATCCTGACCCGCATCTGCGGCTCGCGTCCGCTCGGCTGGTATACCGGCCGTACCTCGGAGAATACCCGCAAGCTGGTCGCGGAGTACGGCGGCTTCCTCTACGATTCCGACGATTACTCCGACGATCTGCCGTTCTGGAGCAAACTGACCGACGTGCCGCATCTGATCGTGCCCTATACGCTCGATGCCAACGACATGCGGTTTGCCGCCTTGCAGGGCTTCAATTCCGGCGATCAGTTCTTCGCCTATCTCAAGGATGCATTCGACACGCTCTACGAGGAAGGGGCGAAGGCGCCGAAGATGATGTCGATCGGCCTGCATTGCCGGCTGGTCGGGCGGCCGGGACGGTTCGCCAGCCTGAAGCGCTTCCTCGATTACGTGCTGAAGCACGACAAGGCGTGGGTCTGCCGGCGCATCGATATCGCGCGCCACTGGCACGCGCGCCATCCGTATCGGCCCGTGAGATGATCGATAGCAAGAGTGTAGCGCACATAAATGTACCCCTTCTCTCCTTGCGGGAGAAGGATACGGA
>DASYRS010000351.1:0-3508 GCA_036004205.1 Dongiaceae bacterium | reverse complement strand
GCGACATGATACGCGGTCAGCACATGGCAGGGCGAAACCAGGAAACCGGTGCCGGCCGCGAACTGCCCGTCCGAGGCCTGATAGAAGACGAGGCCGATCGCGCCGCCTTCGGTGCCTTTGATGCGCGCGACCGGATGGCGGTCGTCCGACCCGAACGCCACGGCGGCGGCCGGCCGTACCTGCAACTGAGTCACCAGGATCGAAAGCGTTCCCAGCGCCATCATGGCCGCCAGGAACGACCGAATATTCCGCCGCATTCGCCGCGTCCCCCCAATATCCGAGGTCACCGGCACCCAGCCTTCAGGCCTGCGATCAGCCCAGTCGGCCGAATGTCTAAAATGCAGCTTAACGAAGCGCGAAATCCTGTCTAGCGGCGAAGCTGTGGCAGGCGCCACACTTTGGTATGTATAACGGCGGATTAACCACGTTCTATATCGTTTGGGATACTGGTCGGCCGCATTTACCGTACCGTTGCCACCAGGAGACTGAGCGGCGAGCGGGTCGCCGCCGCGCGCTCCAGCGCCAGGCCGGCCTCCTCGAACAGCAGGCGGTATTCGATCTCCGTGCGCTCGCGCCCGCCCGCCACCACCATCATGTTGATGTCGAACAGCTTGGCCTCCGCTGGCGCGTTGCCGACCGGCACCACGCGCTCGATCACCAGCAGGCGGGCACCCGGCTTCATCGCGGCGCGGCAGGTGGAAAGGATGCGCGCGGCATCGCCGTCTTCCCAGTTGTGCAGCACGCTTTTCATGACATAGAGGTCGGCTCCGCCGGGCGCCTCGTCGAAGAAATCGCCGGCCACGCAGCGCGCGCGCTCGGCGATCCCGGTCTCGCCCAGCACCTGCATCGCGCCCGCCACCACCGACGGCAGGTCGAACAGGATGCCGGCCAGATGCGGATGCGCGCGCAGCAAGGCGGCGAGCAAGGCGCCGTGGCCGCCGCCGATATCCACCACGTTCCGTGCCGTGGCGAAATCGTAGGCTTCGAGGATGGCGGCGGTCTCGTGATTCGAAAAGCTGCCCATGGCGGCGTTGAACTGTGCCGCCGCGCGCGGATGCTCGTGCAGGTAGCCATAAAGCGGCTGGCCGTGAGTCTTCACGAACGCCGGCGCGCCGGTGCGCACGCTGTGCATCATGGCGCCATAGGTCTGCCACAGCCAGTCTTCGCCATAGAGCAGCGCCATGTCGCGCAGCGAACCCTGAACATCCGAGCGCAGCAGCTCGGCTTGCGGCGTCAACATGAAATCGCCGGCCTCGTCCTCCGCGAAGATGCCGATGCCGGCGAGCGCGCGCAGCAGGCGGTGCAGCGCCTGCGGCTCGGCGCCGACCGCGGCCGCGAGATCGCCCGCCGAACGCGGCCCCGCCGCCAGGCGGTCCGCCAGCCCCAGCTTGGCCGCGACATGGATCATCTGGGTGGCGCGGAAACCCATGATGCGGTCGTGCAGGAGCTCGCGCAGATGCTGGTCGCCCAGGCGGGACCCGTTGGGCGACTTGGCATTCGTGAGCTTGTGCGGGCGGACGTGGTTCATGACACCCTTCTCATCGTTTCAGATCGAGGCAGAACGCATCGATGGCAAGGCGCTCGCCCTTCAGATCGAGCTCGGGCGAATCGCCGACGTTGAAATCGTATTGCGGGCAGCGCTGGAACCCCATGGAGAGATAGAGCTTGCGCGCCGCGCTCTGGAATTCGGCATTGTGCAGGCTGAGGACCTGGCGTCCGATGCGCCAGGCCCAGAGCACGCATGCCTCGGCCAGTTGCCGGCCGATGCCGCGGCCGCGCGCCTCCGGATCGACGCTAAGGGCGCGGATCCCGGCCCATTCCTGCGGCAGGCCGTGGCCCTGGTGGCTGGCATCGCGATAGAACGCGACGGCGCCGAGCAGGCGCTTGTCCGATTCCGCGATCAGGAAATCCTTGTCCGACCAATGCGCGACCAGCGCGCGCAGATCGCGCATATAGGCATCGTAGATCCGCGCGGGCAGCACGGTGCGATAGTCGCGGTTGGCCCGCAGCATCAGATCGGCGATGGCGGCGTGCTCGTGGAGCGCGGCCACGCGCACGATGGCAGCCGGCTGGGCCAGCGGGGTCCGGCTCGCGATGGCGAAGTGCGGCATGATGAAATGATCCTTCTGCAATAAACGCCAGTCACGGCGCTCATCTATTGCGCCGCCAATACGGGCCAATTCTTGCAGAAGGCGCCGGTGCGACCTGTGAAGGCCGTCACAGTTGGCGCGGTTGTGATCGTGGATTCAAGAGCGGGGAGACGGGTCTCACCGTGCGGTGAACCACCGTATCAATCCCCTCCTCCGAAGCGGGCAGGGCAATCGCATATGGCGAAAGTGCGCCGGAAATCTCCTCCCCCATGGTGGGGGCGGGGGAGCGATGCTCTGTTGGCCATATGCGATTGCCCTGCCGAAACGGGGAAGGGTAGGGAGGGGGAAGCCGCGTTTCGGTGGGAGAAAATCTTCGCTCGCTTCCCCCTCCCTATCCTCCCCAATTTGGGGGAGGGGTTTCTCTTTCGAGCAGAGGATGTTGCGACTGCGGCGAGCGCTACTCCCGCCCGTCGTCCTGCGGGTGGTCGGCGAGGCCGGCGAAGATCTCGCGGGCCTGCAGCTTTTTCCACACTTCCTCGGGCTTCACGCCGCAATCGGCCCACAGGGCCAGCAGCATGTAAAGCAGCTTGGCGCTTTCATCCACCACGCTCTCGGCGTCCTTCGCCATGGCGGCGATGGTGGTCTCGAACACGTTCTCGCCCAGCTTGCGCGCGATCTTGGGCCGGCCGCGCTGCAACAGCTTGGCCGCCTTGGACAGCTTCGGGTCGGAGGTGCGCCGCGCCAGCATGGCGCCGTACATCCGATCCAGGATCTTTCCGGTCTCTTCTTCGAACATGCGCATGGTTCCCCAGGATGCCGGCGGCCAGCTTCCGGCAGGAGTCCCTATATGAATCGCGCCGCCGGGCAGCGCAAGCCTGCCGAGCGGATTAGGTCACTCCGCCTCCGCCGGCACCGGGACGCCGTGGCCGTCCGGCTGCGAGCTCGGCCGCAGCAGCAGGGCGCCGAGCAGGGCGGCCACCCCTGCGAACAGCGCACCCAGGAAAAAGGCGACGTGATAGCCGCCATTGAGCGCGGCCTGCGTCGTTTCGCCGGCGGCAAGGAGGATGCCGGTGCGCGCCGCCGCCAGGCTGGCGAGGATCGCAAGGCCGAGCGCGCCGCCCATCATGAAGGAGGTGTTGACGATGCCGGAGGCAAGGCCGGCTTCACTCGGGCCGACGTCGCTCATCGCCGCCAGCAGCATGGGATTGAAGGCGATGCCGGCGCCGAGGCCGAGCAAGGTCATGCCCGGCAGCACGTCGATCAGGAAGGTGCCGTCGGCGGGCGCCCGCGCGAACAGCGCCAGGCCCGCGGCCGCCAGCGCGAGTCCCTCCGCCAGCGGCGCGCGGATGCCGAAGCGCGTCACCAGCTTGGCCGACCAGCCGAGCGAAAAAGCGCCCATGATGAGATTGGCCGGCAGG
>DASYRS010000350.1:0-8364 GCA_036004205.1 Dongiaceae bacterium | reverse complement strand
TGGATTGGTTATGCGTGTCCATGGCTAATCCCTCTGGATTGCGATCCAGATTGTCGAAGCGTGTGGGGGCACGGCGGCCCGTCCAGGGAATGCAACGGGCCGCCGTGACTGCGCGGATGGTCCGCTTAGATCTTGGCCGCCAAAGCGGCGAGCTGGTCGGCGCAGATGCCCCAGCCCTGGTGGAAGCCCATCTCTTCGTGGGTCTTCTTGTCTTCCGCCGTCCAGTGCAGGGCGCGGGCGGTGTAGCGCGTCTTGCCGCCTTCGTCCGCGAAGGTGACGATCGCGGTCATGAACGGCTTGGCCGACGGCTTCCACGCCTCGGTATAGGCGTCGGTGAAGACCACCTTTTCGTTCTTCACCACCTCCAGGATGACGCCCGGATTGGGAAATTCCTGGCCCTCCGGGCTGCGCATCACGATCAGGCTCTTGCCGCCGGGGCGCAGATCCATCTCGGCATGGGTGACGGTCCAGGGCAGCGGCGCAAACCACTGCTTCATCAGCGCCGGGTCGGTCCAGCAGCGGAACAGTTTTTCGCGCGGCGCGTCGATCAGGCGGGTCAGGACCAGGTCGTGACCGGGGTTCTGGGCGGCATTGGCATTGCACATGTTCGTCTCCTCAGCTTCAGCTCTCTGTCCCTAGGACGATCCAGCTGGCGAGGTTCCGACAAGGCCCGCAAATATTTTCTTCAGGCCGGCGCGCTGTCCCTTTGGAGGCGGTCGAGATGGCTGCGAATGTGGGCGGCCTCGGCCGCGTTGTTGGCAAGCGCGATGGCGCGGTCGAAGGCGATGCGCGCCTCCTCGTTGCGGCCCAGTTGCTGGAGCATCGCGCCCTTGACGCCGAAGAAATAGAAATAGCCAGACAGGTCGGGCGCCAGCGGCTCGATCATCTCCAGCGCCGCCTCTGGGCCGCGCACCTTGGACACCGCCACGGCGCGGTTCAGCGTCACGACCGGCGAGGGCGTCAGCCGCTCCAGCGTGGCATAGAGCAGATCGATCTGCGGCCAGTCGGTATCCTCCGGCCGCGCGGCGCGGGCATGCAGCGCGGCGATCGCCGCCTGCACCAGGTAGGGGCCGGGCCGGCGATGGCGCATCGCCTTGTCGATCAGCGCCAGCCCTTCGGCGATCATCGCTTTGTCCCACAGGGACCGGTCCTGATCCTCGAGCAGGATGATGCTGCCCGCGGCATCGAAGCGCGCCGCGGACCTGGAATGCTGCAGCAGCATCAGCGCCGCGAGGCCCATGATCTCCGGCTCGTTCTGGAACAGGCGCAGCAGCAGCCGGGCAAGACGGATCGCCTCCTCACATAGGGGCGCGCGCAGGGGCAGCTCGCCGCCGGTCGCGGAATAGCCTTCGTTGAAGATGAGGTAGATCATCCCGGCGACCGCGCCCAGCCGCTCCGACCGCTCGGGGGCGCCGGGCGTTTCGAACGGCACGTCGGCCTTGGCGATGCGGGCCTTCGCCCGCGTGATGCGCTGCTCCATCGCGCTTTCGCCGACCAGGAACGCGCGCGCGATCTGCGGCACGGTCAGGCCGGACACCACGCGCAGGGCGAGCGCGATCTGCTGGGTCGCGGGCAGCTCGGGATGACAGCAGATGAACAAGAGGCGCAGGATGTCGTCGCGATAGTGCGACTCGTCCAGGCGGTCGGCGATCGCCGTTTCGGCGTCGCCAAGATCGGACAGGGACTCATCGTCGGGCAAGGGCTGCTGCTTGGCCTTGCGCCGCGCATCGTCGATGCCGACATTCCGGCCCACCATGATAAGCCAGGCGGCGGGATCGCGCGGCGGGCCGTTGCGCGGCCAGGAATCGAGGGCCTTGAGGCAGGCGTTCTGGAATGCTTCCTCGGCATTGTCGAGATTGCGGAAATAGCGCAGCAACGCGCTGACCGCCCGGGGACGCGCCGAGGTAAGCGCCGCGTCGATCCAGGCGATGTCGTTCATCGCGCGAGCTGCTCCGACTTGAGATCGCCGGGCCGGAACACGGCGAGCGGCCGGATCTCATAGGCGCCGCCCGGATTGGCCTTGCCGAGGTCGCGGGCGAACTCCAGCGCTTCCTCCAGGGATTCGCAATCGACCACGTAGAAGCCGAGCAGCTGCTCCTTGGTCTCGGCGAACGGCCCGTCGATCACGATGGCGGGCTCACGGTCCTTGCGCAGGGTGGTGGCGGCGGTAGTCGGCATCAGGCGGGCGACCGGCCCCAGCTTGCCCGCCTTGGCCATTTTCTCCTGGGCGGCGATGAGCTTGGTCATCACGGCCTCTTCCTCCTGCTTGGACCAGGAAAAGACTGTGTCTTCAGAGTTGTAGCAGAGCACGGCGTAGAGCATGGGCAACCTCGCTGACCTAAGGACGAACGAGTATGCCCGGCCCCGACAGGGGGCGGAAAGATTTTCAGCGCGGCGTGGCAGTCCGCCGTCATCCAGCCAAGCGAACGGTGTGTCCTGCCATGGCCGACCAACCGATGCTTTGCCAGCCCGCCGCATCTGTTATTGTCCCGGACACTGGAGCAAAACGGATGAACCGGTCCGCCGGCCAGCGCGCAGTCGCCAGCAAATGCCCCGCGCTCGATCGCGCCCGTGAGCGCTATCGGCAGCGCGCCTGGGCCAACGCCTACCAGGCGTTCTTACGCGCCGAACAGGAAACCGCACTGACAGCAGAGGATCTCGAGCTGCTGGCGATGGCGGCGTATTTGACCGGCCGGGACGAGGACTACGTCCATGCGCTTGAACGGGCGTACCACGCGCATCGCGAAGCCGGCCAGTTCGTTCGCGCGGTCCGCTGTGCGTTCTGGCTCGGTTTTCGCCTGCTTATGCGCGGCGAGATGGGCCGTGCGAATGGCTGGCTTGCCCGGGCCCAGCGTTTGCTGGATCGAGACGCACGCGAGTGCGCCGAGCGCGGTTGTCTGCTGCTGCCGATGGTCGAGCAGCGCATCGGAGAGGGCGACTACGAGGGCGCGTACGCCGTCGCGACCGAGGCAGCCGCGATCGGCGAGCGCTGCCGCGACGCGGACCTGATCGCCTGCGCCCGGCATCAGCAGGGCCGGATTCGACTGCAGCAAGGGCAGATCGAGGCCGGCCTCGCACTCCTGGACGAGACCATGCTCGCCGTCACGGCGGGCGAGTTGTCGCCCCTCGTGACGGGCTTGATGTACTGCAGCGTGATTGCGGCCTGCCAGCAGGTCTATGCGCTAGACCGCAGCCGCGAATGGACAGCCGCCCTGGCGCAATGGTGCGAGGGCCAGCCCGACATGGTCGCCTTCGTTGGCGTCTGCCAGGTGCATCGGGCGGAGATCCTGCAGCTGCGGGGTGCCTGGCCGGATGCGATCGAGGCGGCGCGACGCGCCTGCGTGCGTTCACAGGGCATCGACCGGCGTGCCACCGCCGCGGCCTACTACCAACAGGCGGAGGTCCATCGGCTGAAGGGAGCGTTCGCCGCAGCCGAGGGGGCGTACCGAGACGCCAGTCACTTGGGCTTGGATCCGCAGCCGGGCCTTGCCTTGTTGCGTCACCTGCAAAGGCGCACCGGCGCGGCTGCGGCCGCCATTCGCTCGGCGGTCGGCACGACGACGAATCGGCTGAAACGCATGGGCCTGCTGCCCGCCTATGTCGAGATCATGTTGGCCATCGATGACGTTGAGGCCGCGCGCAACGCCTGCCGGGAACTGGAGGACCTTGCTCGAGCCTTCGATACCGGGGTGCCGGATGCGATGGCCGCGCAAGCGCGCGGCGCGGTGGAGCTGGCGGAAGGCGACGCGCGGGCCGCGATCATCTCGCTGCGGCGAGCCTTCGATGTGTGGCAGCGGATCGAGGCGCCCTACGCCGCTGCGCGCGTGCGCGTGCTGATCGGCCTGGCCTGCCGCGCCCTCGGAGACGAGGACGGCGCAGACCTGGAGATCGACGCGGCCAGGTCCGTATTCGACCGCCTGGGTGCCGCGCCGGATCTGGCCCGGATCGGGCGACTGACCAAGGCCGTCGCTTCCGGCAGAACGCATCGGCTGACCGCGCGCGAGGTGCAGGTGTTGCGCCTGGTGTCGGTGGGCAAGACCAACGCAACCATCGCCGCCGAGCTTTTCCTGAGCGAGCGGACGATCGAGCGGCACCTCAGCAATATTTTCACCAAGCTCGATTTATCGACACGGACGGCCGCCACCGCGTGGGCCTACGAACATGGCCTGATCTGACCGTTCGCCCCGCATGGGTGGAATCACCCATGCGGCTGCTCCAGCAAATTGGGTGGTTCCTCCGAAGCGCGGCCATGGCGGCCAGCGCAATCTCGCTGCACATCGAAGGAGGACACCATGTCGGAGCAGAACAAGGCACGGATACGGCGCGTCATCGAGGAGGTCTACAACCGAGGCGATCTCGCTGTCGTCGACGAAGTGGCGGCGACCGACCTGGTCATCCATGCTTCGTCCCAGGACATTCGCGGGCGCGAAGGAGCCAAGCAATACGTCGCCGCATTCCGCGCCGCATTCCCCGACCTCCACTTCACCATCGAAGACCAGATTGCCGAAGGCGACGTGGTGGTGACCCGCTGGACCGCTCGCGGGACGCACAGGGGCAAATTCCAAAGTCTGCTTGCGACGGGAAGGCAAATCCGCCTGATGGGAACCGACATCGATCGCATGACGGACGGCAAGGTCGTGGAATGCTGGGCGCACATGGACGAGCTCGGCCTGATGCAGCAGCTCGGCGCGATCGGGGCCGACGCCGCCGAGCGCGACGGAGCAAGAGGGCCGCGATGACCAAGACATTCGATGCGATCGTCGTGGGCGCACGCTGCGCCGGCTCGCCGACCGCCATGTTGCTGGCTCGGAAGGGGTATCGGGTTCTCGCGGTCGACCGCGCCACCTTTCCAAGCGACACGGTGTCCACCCACATCCTGCACCCCCTTGGGGTGGCCGCCTTGTTAAGGTGGAGCCTGCTCGATCGCCTCACGGCGACCGGATGCCCGCCGATCCATACCTACGCCTACGACTTCGGTCCCTTCACCATTGCCGGTGCGCCGGGCACAAAGGAAACCCCCGTCGCGTATTGCCCACGACGGACCATCCTCGACAAGCTGCTCGTCGACGCCGCCGCCCAATCGGGCGCGGGGATCCGCGAAGGCTTCACCGTCGAGGAAGTCTTGATCGAGGACGGACGGGCGGTCGGCATCAAGGGCCATTCGAAGCACGGCGAATCCACCACCGAACGCGCGCGCATTGTCATCGGTGCCGACGGCCTGCGCTCGATCGTGGCCGAAGCGGTCCGGCCGGATCGCTATGACGAGAAGCCGATCCTGCTCGCCGCGTACTACAGCTACTGGAGCGGACTGCCGATGGACGGCAGGTTCGAGAACTATATTCGCGACAAGCGCGGATTTGCCGTCGCCCCGACCCACGACGGCCTGACCATGGTCATCGTCGGATGGCCATACGCGGAGTTCGCCGACTGCAAGAAGGACATCGAAGGAAGCCATTGGAAGGCGATCGATCTGGCGCCGGCTTTCGCCGATCGCCTGCGCGGCGCCAAGCGGGAGGCGCGCTTCGTCGGGGCGGCGGTGCCCAACTACTTCCGCAAGCCGTATGGCCCCGGTTGGGCGCTGGTGGGCGATGCGGGCTATAACCGGGACTTCATTACCGGGCAGGGAATCATGGACGCCTTTCTTGACGCCGCGCTCTGCGTGGCCGCGCTCGACAAGACCTTGTCCGGAGCGCAGCCGTTCGACGCGGCGATGGGCGCATATCAACGCGCGCGCGACGCTCGGGTGAAGGCGATGTACGAGTTCACCTGTCATCTGGCGACACTGGAGCCCCCGCCGCCGGAAACGCAGCAGCTGTTTGCCGCGGTTCACGGCAACCAGACGGCCATGGATGCGTTCGCGCGGATGAACGCCGGGACGATATCGCCTGCCGAATTCTTCGCGCCGGACAACATCACCGCGATCATGGCGGCCGCCTAGTATGCCCGAGACGGCCAGAAAAGGCATTCCTGCCTAGAGAAAGTGCGGCGGCCTCCGGGGCCGCGATGCTCATCCTTCTATTCGCGCGCATCGCGCAGGGTCTAATATCGACGCCGCGGCGGGGGAATTCCGCCATGACCTATCGCTTTCCCAGAAGACGGGAGGGCGTCGATGAAACGGGCATACATTGCGCAGGCTGCGTGCGCGTCCGTGCTGGCGGCGCTGCTTGCGTTTGGCCGCACGGCCGAGGCGAAGACGCCAATCAAGTTCTGCAATACCGGCAACACCGCGCTATCGATCGTTACCATCGGCGACCATCCTAAGGGGGGATGGGTGATCGATGGCTGGCGAACGATCCAGGTCGGCGATTGCGCGACGGTCGATGCGATCTTCCAGATCAAGGTCGGTGTCGCCATCACCGATACCAACGGGCAAAGGGGCATGCAGATCTACGACCTGGAAATGAGCCGCAAGATCTTTGCTCCGGTCGACTCGAGCTATTGCGTCCCTTCCACGGGAAACTTCCGCCGCCGGGGCGACACGATGCTCGGCTTCTCGGAGTGTCAGGCGGGCGACGTGCTCGCGCGCTTCGCGTTCCATCTCAAGCCGCGGCTGGGTGAGGACGTCACCGTCGACATCCCGGCAGACCGGAATGGAACCATCATCCCGCTCCAGCAGCCCAAGAGCGCGGTCCAGTCCTTTCCGCCATTCCAGCCGTACAACCGGCTGTTCCCGCCCGACGCCAGTTTCGACATCGCGATGCGCGGACTCGCCGAGCAGCAGGAGCGCCTGCGCCTCAGGATGGAGCGGGTGGAGCCGTCCCGCATCGCCCACTGGCGCGTCTTCTATTTCCGCGACCTCGGCATCGTGGCGCGACCCGAGACACATGTCGTCTCGGTCACCAAGGGCTCGCCGGCCGACAAGGCCGGACTCCGCATCGGCGACGAAATCCTGCGGATCGACGACATCGGCCTGCAGAGCGCCTGGCATGCGCGCAGCGTGCTGGTGCGGACGCGGCCGGGCGAGACCCACACCATCGCGTTCCTGCGCGATGACGCACTGCGCAACGAGATCGTGACGCTCGCCCCCCTGCCTGCGAGTCTCGCCACGACCGAGCTGCATCCGAAGCAGGGCTGGCTCGGGATCGAGTTCGAGAGCGCGGCGCGAGTGGCTGCCGTGATCTACCGGGATGGCACGCCGCACCTCGAGATCGGCGACGACATCATGAAGATCGGGCGATCGGATTTCGACGGCGTCGATGGGCTCGCGCGCTGGCTCGCCGGCGACGTGGACGGCACCACAGTGGAGCTTCAGATACGGCGGCGCGCGACGGGCAGGATCATCGTCATGACCCTGGACAAGCTGAAGTGACGAATGCGCTCGAGCCGCTAAGGCTCAGCCCTTCGGCCCCTTCGCCGCCTCGACCAGCTTCTCGTCGGGCTCGACGCGGTAGGCGTTAACCATGCGGTTGGTCTCGTTGGCCATACCGATGACGGAGATCAGCTCGTGCAGCATGGCGTCTGTCATGCCGGCCTTGCGGGCGGCGGCGGTGTGGGAGACGGTGCAATAGTCGCAGCCGTTGGTGATGGAGACGGCGAGATAGACCATCTCCTTGGTTCGCTGATCCAGCGCGCCTGGTGCCATGATCTGCTTCAGGCTTTCCCAGGTACGCTTCAGCATCGCCGGGTCGTTGGCGATGACCTTCCAGAAATTGTTGATCCAGTCGACCTTGCGGGTCGCCTTGATGTCCTCGTAGACCGCGCGCACCTCGGCGCTGGCCGATGCCTCTTCGACAAACGGATAGGTCGCCATCGCCACCTCAATACATATGCTGGCCGCCATTGATGGAGAGCGTGGAGCCGGTGATGAAGCCGGCATCGTCAGCCACCAGGAAGAGGACGCCGCGCGCGATCTCCTCGGCGCGGCCGAGGCGGCCGACCGGGATCTTGGCGACGATCTTCTCCAGCACCTGCGGCGGCACCGCGCGCACCATGTCGGTGTCGATATAGCCGGGCGCGATGGCATTGACGGTGATGTTCTTGGCCGCGCCTTCCTGCGCCAGCGCCTTGGTGAAGCCGTGGATGCCGGACTTGGCCGCCGCATAGTTCACCTGGCCGTATTGCCCGGCCTGGCCGTTGATCGAGCCGATATTGACGATGCGCCCGAAGCCGCGCTCGCGCATGCTGTCGATCACGCAGCGGCTCATGTTGAAGCAGGAGCCGAGGTTGGTCTGCATGACCTGTGCCCACATCTCGGGCGTCATCTTGTGCAGCGTGCCGTCACGGGTGATGCCGGCATTGTTGACCACGATGTCGACCGGGCCCAATTCGGCGGTGATCTTCTTGATCGCGTCCTGGCACTGCTTGAAGTCGCTGACATCGAACTTGTACGAAGGGATGCCGTATTTTTGGCTGAAGGCCTCCGCC
>DASYRS010000349.1:0-3969 GCA_036004205.1 Dongiaceae bacterium | reverse complement strand
GGGCCTGCTCGCGATCGATCGCGAGATGGCCCGCCAGCATGACGATGCGCTCGCGTCCCTAGACGCGGCAACCGATCTGGCGGCGCGCATGGCCGACGCGCTGCGCCTGCGCCGGCGGGCCATCCTGCTGGGCATGGGCGGTTCACACGCGGTCAACCGGATGGTCGAGGTCGAGTATCGCGCGCTCGGCATCCAGGCCTTGGCGATCTCGCTGTCGGAGCAGCTCTATTCGCCGCTGGACCTGAGCGACGCGGTTGTCATCGTGACGTCGCAGTCGGGCGAGTCGGCGGAGGTCCATCGCATCCTCTCCGGCCTCACCGGCCACCCGGCATCCTACGGCATGACGCTCGAGCCGAACTCCACGCTCGGCAAGTCGATGCCGTCCCTGATCGGGGCCGGCGGCACCGAGCATGCCTTCGCCGCCACCCGCAGCCTGATGATCACATTGGCGCTGCACCTCGGCGTTCTGGCTGCGTTGGGCCTCGATGCCACGGCGGCGCTGGACACGTTGCGGACGCGTCCGCGGCTCGACGTCTCGCCCGCGGTGAAGCTGCTGAAGCCCTGCAGGGCGATCGTTTATTCCGGGCGCGGCCTGCGCGGCCTGGCCGAAGCGGTGGCGCTCAGCACCATGGAGCTGGCGCGCATGCCGGCCTATGCGCTGGAGGGCGGCCAGTTCCGCCATGGTCCGCTGGAGATTCTCGGGCCGGAGCTGGGCGCGGTCCATTTCTGCGCGGACGAGCCCGCGGCCGCGCTGGTGGCCGGGCTGGCGCGCGAAACGGTATCGAGCGATTCGCCGACGCTGGTGTTCGATGCCTCGGGATCGGAGGAGATTCGCGGCGACCTCATCCTGCGCCTGCCGAAGGCGAGCGGGGTCGCGGCGATCCTCTCCATGCTGCCGACGGCGCAGCGCCTCGCCATCGGCCTCGCCGGCCAGCGCGTGTCCGATGTCGGCATCCCGCTGCGCACCACCAAGATCACGCGGTCGGAGTGATCATGCCTCCCACGCGTCCCCAGATTCGACCGTTGGCCATCATCGGCAATGTCAATGTCGACATCATCGTCGGCGATTGCCCGCCGACATTGCATCCGGGCACTGAATCCATGGTCGCCCATGGCGATGTGCGGCCGGCCGGCTGCGTCGGCAACACGGCGCTTGCCTGGATGGCGATGGAGGTCCCGTTCCAGGTCGCCGCGAACACCGGCAACGATATGTTCGGCGACTGGCTGCGCACAATTTTCCGGACGCACAGCGGCGCCTGGCCGCGGGAATCCTGCGCCACAACTTTCTCCGTCGGCATCGCGCATCCGGATTCGGAGCGCACGTTCCTCACCACCCACGGCCATATCGCGCGGCTGAGCCTGGAGGAGGTGAAGCGCGCGCTCGATTTCGACGCGCTCAGCGGCGGCATTGCACTGGTGGTCGGCGGCTTCCTCACCGATCGTCTGACATCCGAATATGACGGCCTGTTCGATCTGCTCGCCAGGCATCGGATCGAGCTGGCGCTCGACACCGGTTGGCCGATCGCCGGCTGGACCTCGGACATGCGCGCGCAATGTCGCTCCTGGGTGGGGCGATGCGATCATTTGCTGATGAACGAGGTCGAGTTGCTGTCGCTATCCGAAATGACGAACATCGAGGACGCGATGGCCTTCGCCGCGCGCCTGATGCCAAAGACCGCGCATGTCATCGCGAAGCGCGGGCCGCTCGGCGCGTCCGGCCTGAGCGGCGGCCACCTGGTCCACACGGCGGCGCCGTCGGTGACCGCGGTCGATACGATCGGCGCGGGTGATGTGTTCAATGCTGGCTATCTGGCGGCGATCGCCAGGGGCGAGCCATTCGGCGCGGCGATCGCGGCGGGGGTCGCGACGGCATCGCGCGCGATCTCCACCCATCCGCGGGAGTATGGGGCGCCGGCAGCGCGGAAGCAGATCGAGCGGGGAAGCTAGCATGTCGTCTTTGACCATCCGCAGCGTGACCAAGCGTTTCGGCCCGGTCGACGTCCTCAAGGGCATCGATATCGAGTTGCAGAGCGGCGAATTCCTGGTGCTGCTGGGATCGTCGGGCTGCGGCAAATCGACCCTGCTCAACATCATCGCCGGGCTGGTGGACCCGACGGAGGGCGAACTGCTGATCGGCGAGCGCGACATCACCGACGTCCATCCCAAGGACCGCGACATCGCGATGGTGTTCCAGTCGTACGCGCTCTATCCCAACATGACTGTCGCGCGCAATCTGACCTTTGGCCTGGAGATTCGAAAGGTGGATCGCAAGGCGCGCGAAGCGGCGCTGAAGCGCGTCGCGACGCTGCTGCAGATCGAACATCTGCTGGACCGCAAGCCAGCGCAATTGTCGGGCGGCCAGCGCCAGCGCGTGGCGATCGGCCGCGCTTTGGTGCGCGAACCGAAGGTGTTCCTGTTCGACGAGCCGCTGTCCAATCTCGATGCCAAGTTGCGGGCCGAGATGCGCACCGAGATCAAGAAGCTGCATCAGCGGCTCGGCACCACCATCGTCTATGTGACCCACGACCAGATCGAGGCCATGACCCTGGCCTCGCGCATCGCCATCATGCGCGACGGCGTGGTGCAGCAATTCGCGCCGCCGGAGGAAATTTATGAACGGCCATCCAATATGTACGTGGCGGGCTTCATCGGGTCGCCCTCGATGAATTTCCTGCGCGGGCGGCTGGAGCCCGGGCCGAGCGGGCCCGGCATCCGGCTGGCGGAGGCCAGCTGGCTGCCGCTGCCCCAGGCGCCGCGGAATGCGCAAAGCGGGCAGGAGGTTACGCTCGGCATCCGGCCCGAAACCGTCACATTGGCCAACGGTGAGGGGCATCCGTGCCTCGATGCCGTGGTCGAGGTGCTGGAGCCGACCGGCGCCGATACCATGGCGGTGGCCTCCGTGCACGGCCACCCCGTGACAGCCCGGCTGAAACCGGGGGATGTGCGGGAGGTGGGGCGTCCGGTGCGGCTGGCCGTGGATATGAGCCGCGCCAGCCTGTTCGATCCGGCAACGGAATTGCGGATTGCCTGACGGGCCGGGCTTGCTGACGTTAACCCCACGAAAAAACTGTGTTTTCTAAATAGGAGTCAGCATGATTATTTGCGGCCCTTGGGATGTTGGGGTAATGGTTCCGCCGGGCACTTGATTTGAAGGAGAGGGCGGCAGATCCGACGGACCTGACCTGTGCGCAAGCTGTGATCGCAGATCATTCTTTGGAAAATTCCAGCGACCGTTGCGCCATGAACCGACCGTGATCGCCGAGCAGTGACAATGGAAATGCCGACGCCGACGACGAAGCGTACCACCCTGATCACCGAGCCGTTCGACATGGTCGTGTTCGGCGGCCGCGGCGACCTGGCCAAGCGCAAACTGCTGCCAGCGCTGTACGAGCTGGACCGCGACAACCGCCTGCCGCCGGACGGCCGCATCATTGCGGTATCCCGTGGCCAGATGAGCCAGGACGAATTCATCAACCTGGTCGAGGCCTCGTGCGTCGAGTTCGTGACCAAGGGCAAGCCGCTCGACCCTGATATCTGGGCGCGTTTCTCCAAACGCCTGTCCTATGCCGGCATGGATGCCAGCAAGCCGGACGGCTATGGCCCCCTGATCTCAGCCTTCAAGGACCGGGATTCGGTGGTGCGCGTGTTCTATCTGGCGACCGCGCCGGACCTGTTCGGACCGACCGCGGCCAGTCTCGGGCACAACAACCTGGTGACGCCGCTGACGCGCTTGGTGCTGGAGAAGCCGCTGGGCCACGACCTGGCTTCGTCGCGCGCGATCAACGCGGCGGTCGGCGGAGTGTTCGCGGAGCGGCAGATCTACCGGATCGATCACTATCTCGGCAAAGAGACGGTGCAGAACCTGATGGTGCTGCGCTTCGCCAACTCCCTGTTCGAGCCGCTGTGGAACCGCACTCATATCGACCATGTTCAGATCACGGTGGCCGAGACCGTCGGGGTCGGCGGGCG
>DASYRS010000348.1:0-6699 GCA_036004205.1 Dongiaceae bacterium | reverse complement strand
GGAAATTGGCGCTGACGACGACTTTCTCGCCCCCCGCAAGACCTCCCAGAATCTCGGCGTAGCCGTTCGCGCGCCGCCCGAGTTTCACTTCTCGCGGTTCGTACTTGCCTTCGCCGCGTTCGACCAGGACCACCTGGCGTTTGCCGGTGTCGAGAATCGCGCTCTCCGGGACGGACAGAACCTCGGCGCTCGCCATGTCGGCGGAAAGCAGGACGGCCGCAAACATGTCGGCCTTGAGCCGTCCATCTGGATTGTCGAGCTCCACGCGCACCTTGGCCGTGCGGGTCTCCGGCGTCAGGCCAGGATAGATGAACCTGACCCCGCCCTTGAATCGCTCGCCGGGATAGGCGTCCAGCTCGACCTCCACCGGCAGGCCCAGACGTACCGAGGCTAGATCCCGCTCGTACACTTCGGCGATCACCCACACATGGCTGAAATCGACCAGCCGATAGAGCGGCTCGCCCGCCATGACGCGGGCGCCTTCGATCGCCATCTTCTCGACCACCTGGCCACCTTGCGGTGCCATCACCGAAATCGTGCCGGGTGCCTCCTTGGCGCCGTCGAGCGCGGAAATCTGGCCCGTCGAAAGGCCAAGCGTTTTCAGCCGCTGCGCCGCGGCCGCGGCCAGACCGGGGGCGCTCCGTCGCGCCAGGATGTATTCCTGCTGCGCGAGACGCAGCGCAGGGCTGAAAAGCTCCAGCACGGCTTGACCGCGCTTCACCATGTCGCCGGTCTTGTCGACGTGCAGGCGCTGCACCCAACCGTCGAACCGGGCCGTGACGATGGTCTGGCGGGATTCGTCCGGCTGGATGGTTCCGGTCGCACGGATCGTGCGGGTCAGGCGCCGCGCCGATGCGGCTTCGGTGGCGACCCCGAGCTTCTGCACCTTGTCGAGGCTGATCTTGACGACGTTGTCCTGATCCTGGGCCTCGTTCTCGTAGACCGGGATGTAATCCATCCCCATGGAGTCTTTCTTGGGCTCATAGGAGACATCCGGAAGACCCATGGGATTGCGGTAGTAAAGGATCTTGCCCTTGCCGGGATCGACGGGAGCCGGCAACGCAGGCGCGGGCGCAGCGGGCGCCGGGACCCGGGCCGCTTCGGCGGCAGGCGCGACGCCGGTGCCCGGCAACTCGCCCGCGACAAGCTGCTCGAGAGCGGCGCGACCGCCCGCCACATAGATTCCGCCGGTCATGCCCAGCGCGAGCAGCGTGAGGCCGGCGGCGATCCAGACAATCGGCCTCATAGCGGACCTCCCACCAGGCGTTCCAACTCAGCCAGCAAGGTCTGCTGCTCGAACAGCATCCCGATATGCTCGATCTCTGCCTGCTTCAGGTGGCGGGTGGCGCCGATCACGTCGGCGAGATCCGCCTGATCGGCCGCATAGGCTTGCTGCGCCGCCTGGATGGCTTCCTCAAGGCGCGGCAGCTGCTTGGTCCGCATCGCTTCTTCGCGCACATTTGCCGCCCGCAGATTCTGTAAAGCCGCCACGATCTCGTCCGAGAGCTCGAGACGCGATGCAGAGGCACGCGCCTTCGCTTCCGCGAGCCTCGCTTTCGCCTGGCCTTCCTGGGCGCGGCGCAAACCCCATTGCAGCGGGATGTTGAAGCCGACCTTGGCTTCATATCCCGTGATGTCGCGATCCTCGTCGACCACCGACACGCCCAACGTCAGATCGGGATACCAATTGCGGCCGGCGAGTTCGCTGGACGCCGTCGCGCTCTGGATGGCGGCGGTGCGCGCGGCCAGAGCCGGGCTTCTGCTCTCGGCCAGGGCGATGAGGTCGGCCGCACTGAGGCTGGCGGCATTCGGGATCGGCGGCAGCACCGCCGGCGGGGCCAAGGGAGCGTCGACCGGGCGTCCGAGCAAGCTGTTGATGCGCCCGATCGCGATCAGCCGGTCGCGCTCGGCATCCGCCACAGCACCCTCCAACGTGGCAAGCTCGGCCTCCGCCTCGATCGCCTCCTGCTGGCGCCCAAGGCCTTGCGCGTAGCGTTCCCGGGCGATCTCCGCCAGGTCGCGCAGCGTACCGCCTTCTCCTTCGATCGTTTTCATCGTGAGCGCCGCCAGATAGTGCTGCGCGAAGGCGGTTTGCATCTGGGCCGTGAGATCGAGCAGCGTCTGGTCGCGCTCGGTGGCGGCTTCCGCGACGCCGGCCTTGGCGATCGCGCGGCGAAGCGTGCGCTTGCCGCCCAATGGGAACTTCTGCTCGATCTTATAGAAGATGCTGCCGAGGCTCTGCGGCAACGGCCCGCCGTCTTCACGGTCGATATCCTCGAAGCTCGCCTCGAACTCGGGATCGTCGAGCGCGCCGGCGATCTCGATTTCGGCCGCGGCCGCATCGCGCGCGGCGGATGCGGCGCTCAAAGCCGGATGCGATTGCTCCATCGCCAGGAGCAACTGCTGAAGGTCCGCGCCCAGCGGCGTGGCCGCAGCCGGCACCGAGAACAGAACCGTTATGGCGACGCCACGCGCGAGCGCTCGGCGGCTTGCAGTGACAGTGAACATCGTGAAACCTCATCGCGGTCACGACCAGGGGCAAAGGCCATTGGTCAGCGACATCAGTCCTTGGCGCTGCCTTGGCAGGGCCGCTATCGCGTAGGGACTAGAGGCGCGGCGGCGCGACTTCCGGTGTGATCTGGGCCAGCTTGATGGCGGCGCCGGAGGCTTGGCTGAACGTGACCTTGGCCGCCTCCCGGGCGGCGTGGACAGTCAACTGTGCAGGCACCTTCTGCACCTGACTGGCACAATTCTGGATCATCTGACAGGCAACGCCCTTATGCGGGCAGGGGGCGTCGCTGCCGGCGGGCGCGGCGATCGAGCAATCGTCGCACTTTGCGCAATCCGCCAGGACGGGCAGCGGCGCGCCGACCGCGAAGACCGCGATCAAGAGGACAATCAGCAGATGGACGATACCCGCGCGCATGCGGCCACCTTAGAGCATGGGCTCTTAATTCGGGACTGCGGCAAAATGAGATCACGGCAAGTTGAACGCTTCCGCTTCGATGCCTTTCGGGTATCGAACCTCGGGGCAGAAGCTTAAATGACAGCGTCTCGCCACGGAATCTGTCTTCGGACCGCGCAAAGCGCGGACCCGAGGGTGTCCACCCGGCGATCGTGTGAGGAAAAACAGGCGGCGCTAGAGGTTCAGCTCGATCTCCGCCTTGCGCAGGGCGAGCGCGATCTCGCGCGAGGGGGCCTTGTCGGTGACGATGCGGTTCAAGTCCTGCAGCGGGCACACGACCTCGAGGTTCGGCTGGCCGAATTTCAGATGATCGATCAGCAGCATGCGCTCCTGCGCCCGCCCGAACATCGCGCGCTTGACCGCGGCGGAGTTGGAGCTGGCTTCGTTCGGCCCTTCCATGGTGAGGCCGCTGGCGCCGATGATCGCACGATTGGCGTTGTAGCGCGCGAGAAAGGCGATGCAGTCCGGCCCGGCGACGCCGCCCTCCTGCACATCGTAGCGGCCCGGACAGGCGATCACCGTCATCGAGGGATTGGTCGCCAGCGCCTGGGCGACGGCGAAGCTGTTGGTGATGACCGTCAGGTCCTTGAGCTCCGCCGCCAAGCGGCGCGCGAAATGCAAAGTGGTGGAGCCGGCATCGATCATCAGCACCTCGCCCGGCCGTACGAAGCGGATCGCCAGCGAGGCGATCTGCTCGCGCTCCGCCGTCATGGCGTTGGCGCGTTCGCTCCAGGCCGGCTCGAACCCGAACGGCCGCGCGACCGCGCCGCCATAGGTGCGGTTGATGAGGCCGCTCTCTCCCATCTCCTCCAGGTCGCGCCGGATGGTCTCGTAGGAGACCCCCAGCTCCGTCGCCAGCTCCGAAATGCGCAGCGTCGCCGAAACCCGAAGCTCGGCGAGGATCCGTTGCTGACGGTCCCGTTTGGACAATCTTTGCGTTCCACTCATGACGTCCCCACTCCTGATCTAAGCGTCCCGTCTCTATACCCGAAAATTACCGAATCGGTCATGTGGCGAGTTACGCATTTATGACGGGTCAGATGTGCGAGGTTACAAAGTTGGTCATTGAAGGGCAACAGGGTGCATGTTAGCGTCCCACCCGAGTTGGCAGCGATTAACGAAATGGCGTGTCGGCCGACCGCGATCCTGCCTCAGCGGCCCGCCGGATCAAAATCATAAAGACCGACAACAGGGCCGACGGGCCGCTGCCCGTCGCAGGCTTTCAGGAGGGACAGCATGAAACGTGCGTGGTTGCTGCGGACGGCGATCCATTCCTTGTCCGCGGCCGGTTTTCTGGCCGCCGGCAACGCCGCGATGGCCGACGCAATGAGCGATCTGGTCGCGGCGGCAAAGAAGGAAGGCGAACTCACCATCATCGCG
This sequence comes from Dongiaceae bacterium, assembly GCA_036004205.1. Classification (GTDB taxonomy): domain Bacteria; phylum Pseudomonadota; class Alphaproteobacteria; order Dongiales; family Dongiaceae; genus Dongia_A. The sequence continues at coordinate 2,354 of DASYRS010000348.1, read as the reverse complement.
GTGCCGCATGATTGGTGCAAATACGGCGATTCAATCGACCTCTTCAAGAAGAAGTACCCGTTCTTGAAGCTCAATGAACTTAATCCTGACGCTGGGTCCGGCGACGAGATCGAGGCGATCAAGTCGAACAAGGACAACAAGGGCCCGCAGAATCCGGACGTCATCGATGTCGGGCTGTCGTTCGGCCCCTCGGCCAAGAAGGACGGCCTGCTGCAGCCTTACAAGGTCTCCACCTGGGAGAGCATCCCCGACGGCAACAAGGACCCAGAGGGCTATTGGTACGGCAATTACTACGGCGTGCTCGCCTTCGAGGTGAATACCGACCTCATCCCGAATCCGCCGCAAGACTGGGCCGACCTGCTGAAGCCCGAATACAAGAATTCGGTGGCGCTGGACGGCGATCCGCGCACCTCGAACGAATCGATCCAGAGCGTGTTCGCATCGGGCCTCGCGGCGAGCGGCGGCGATGTCGACAAGGCGCCGGAAGCCGGACTGAAGTTCTTTGCCGAGCTCAACAAGAGCGGCAACTTCGTGCCCGTGAGCGGCGGTGCCGCCTCTCTGGCGCAGGGCGCGACGCCGATCGTGACGCGCTGGGACTATCTGGCGCTTGCCGACCGCGACACGCTCAAGGGCAACCCGAAGGTCGAGGTCATCGTGCCGAAGACCGGGATCGTCGCCGGCGTCTATGTCTCGGCGATCAGCGCCTATGCCCCGCATCCGAACGCCGCGAAGCTGTGGATGGAGCATCTCTATTCCGATGAATCGCAGCTGATCTGGCTGGGCGGGTATTGCCACCCGATCCGCTTCCTCGATCTGGTGAAGCGCAAGAAGGTGCCGCAGGAGATGCTCGACAAGCTGCCGCCGGCCGCCGCCTACGACGCCGCCTTGTTCCCGCCGCTCGAGGTGCAGACCAAGGCCAAGGAAACCATCACCAAGCAATGGGATGCCGTGGTCGGCGCCAACATCCAGTAGCGCCTCCTCCCCTAGCGCGCCGCGCTCCGAGCGATCGGAGCGCGGCGTTTTCTTGTGTAGGTCATGCCGCCGATTGGCAGTGTTCCCCGCCCGGCTCCACCACCCGCAGGAACGCCTCGCCGACCACCACCGGGTCGTGCTCCAGCGCCGCGTCGGCCAGGGTGACGATTCCAATCAAGCGCTTCTGGCGGTTCATGACCGGCAGGCGGCGCACCTGGTTCTCGCCCATGTTGAGGATGACGTGATCGATATCCTCGTCATCGAAGCAATATTTGACGTCGTGCGTCATGACTTCGGAGACAGGCGTGTCGGGACCTTTGCCGGCCGCGACCCCACGAATCACGATGTCGCGGTCGGTGATCATGCCGACAATGCGGTCGCCGTCACCGACCGGCATGCATCCGATGTCCTTTTCCGCCATCATCTGCGCCACCTCGCTCAGGGTTTCGCGCGGACTGGCGAGGACGACGTTGCGGCTCATGACTTCCTTAATCTGCATGATGAAACCTCCTGTTCCGGCTTTCGTGATTGCGGCCCTGCCTAGAGTCAACCGAAGCACCGGTCAGGTGTTGCAAGATGCGGCGATCCGGCGGTTTTCCCATTGCGGACCGGCCGGTGCCGACACATGTCAGTGTTATCACGTCCTTACCCGAGGAGGCTGCCGTGAAGACGATTGCGCTGCCCGTCCTGCTGGCCTGTCTCGCGGTCTCAGCATCTGCCGCCAACGCCGAAACAGTCCGGTATTTTCCGGTGCCGGAGGGTGCCGGGCCGCACGACGTCGCGCCGGCGCCCGATGGCACGGTCTGGTACACCGCGCAGGGCGCCGGCGCACTGGGCCGCCTCGACCCGAAGAGCGGCGAGATCAAGCAGGTCCCGCTCGGCGACAGTTCCGCGCCGCACGGCGTCATCGTCGGCCCCGATGGCGCAGCCTGGGTGACGGATGGCGGGCTCAACGCCATCGTCCGGGTCGATCCGGCGAGCCTGGCGGTGAAGGCCTATCCCCTGCCCGATTCCGACGATTATGCCAACCTCAACACCGCCGCGTTCGGCACGGGGGGCATCCTGTGGTTCACCGGCCAGAACGGCATTTACGGATCGCTCGATCCCGCAAGCGGCAAGATCGCGGTCTATAAGGATCCGGAGGGACGCGGGCCGTACGGCATCACGGCGACGCCGGACGGCACGGTCTACTACGCTTCGCTCGCCGGCAGCCACATCGCGCGCATCGACGCCGCGACCGGCCGGGCAACGATCATCGAGCCGCCGACCAAAGACCAGGGCGCGCGCCGCGTCTGGCCGGATTCCAAGGGCCGCATCTGGATCAGCGAGTGGAACGCAGGACAGGTCTCGGCCTACGATCCCGCGTCGGACACCTGGCGAAG
>DASYRS010000347.1:0-10410 GCA_036004205.1 Dongiaceae bacterium | reverse complement strand
ATCGCGAGCGCGGTGGAGCAGCAGGGCGCCGCGACCCGCGAGATCGCCCGCAACATCCAGCAGGCCGCGACCGGCACGCAGGAGGTCTCCTCCAACATCACCGGCGTGACCCAGGCCGCCGGCGACACCGGCCACGCCGCGGGCCAGATGCTGGCCGCCACCAGCGAACTCGCCAAGCAGTCGGAAACTTTGCGCGCCGAAGTCGACAGCTTCCTGCGCGACATCAAGGCGGCGTAGCCGACTTGATGTCAGACGACAGGGATCAGGAATCAGGGATCAGAAAAGATCCTCCATCTGATGCCTGATTCCTGATCCCTGTCTTCTGAATCAAGCGATGGTATCCACCTTGCCGCTGCCGGGCGGCGGCGCTTCGCCGGCGGGCTGCTTGGCGACGCCGACCAAGGCCGGGCGCAGCAGGCGGTCGTGGATCAGATACCCGGCCTGCATCACCTGCACCACGGTGCCGGGCAGCTGGTCGAAGGTCGGGACCTCGAACATCGCCTGATGCAGGTTGGCGTCGAACTTCTCGCCCATCGGCCAGATGCGCTTGACCTGCTGGCGCTCCAGCGCGGCGTCCAACTGGCGCTCGGTCGCGGTCACGCCCTCATGCAGATTCCTCAGTGCCTCGTCCGCCGCCAGCGCCGCCGCGGGGATCGCCTCCAGCGCGCGATGCAGATTGTCGCTGACCTGCAGCACGTCGCGGGCGAAATTGGCGATCGCGTATTTGGCGGCATCCTCGCGCTCGCGCTGGGCGCGCCGGCGCACGTTCTCCGCCTCGGCCAGGGCGCGCAGCAACTGGTCCTTGAGCTGCGCCGCCTCCTGGCGCGCCGCCGCCAGCTCCTGGTCCGGGCCGGCCGGGATGTCCGCGCCGTCGTCGATCAGCCCGGTATCGTTGGCCGGCTCTGGAATTTCGTTCACGTCCTTGTCGTCGCTCATGTCGCGATCCAGCATTGAATTCGGTCTGAGGGTGGATTGGCCCCGTGTTTTAGGGACAATGCATAGATGGTCAACCGCTAAATCCGGTCAAGATGTCCCGCGTTAATAGAATCGTCGGGTCCGACCCCCGGATTCAGCCGAGAATCCGCCCGATCACCTTGGCGGTGTAATCGACCATAGGGATGATGCGGGCGTAATTGAGCCGGCTGGGCCCGATGACCCCGACCGCGCCGACCAACTGCCGCTGGCTGTCCCGGTAGGGCGAGATGACCGCCGAGCAGCCGGCCAGGCCGAACAGGTTGCTTTCGGCCCCGATGAAGATCTGGACCCCTTCGGCCTGGTCGGCCGCTTCCAGCAGCTTCAGCAACTGCTCCTTGGTCTCCAGCGCGGTGAACAGGGAGCGCAGGCGCTCCAGATCCCCCGCCTCCTGCACATCGTCCAGCAAATGCGATTGGCCGCGCACGATCAGGGCGCCCTCGGCCCGCTCGCCATCGGCCCAGGTGGCAAGGCCCGTCTCCACCACCTTGCGGGTCAGCTCATCCAGCTCGGCCCGGTGGCTGGTCAGTTCCTGCAATATGCCGTCGCGCGCCATGCCGATGGTGCGTCCGACCAGCCGGGCGCTGAGATAATTGGTGGCCTCGATCAGGGTGGAGAGCGGCAATCCCATCGGCACGTCGATCAGGCGGTTTTCCACCATGCCGCCTTCGGTCACCAGCACCACCAGCGCGCGGCCCGGCGCCAGATGCACGAATTCGATATGCTTCAGGGCCCGCTCGCTCTTGGGCGCCAGCACCAGCCCCGCCGCGCGCGACAGGCCGGAAAGCATGGTCGTGGCCTGTTCCAGCACTTCGGGAAAGGAGCGGCCGGAGGCGTTGCATTGCCCGTCGATCGCCTCGCGCTCGTCGTTGGTGAGGCCGCCCACTTCCATCAGGCCGTCGACGAACAGCCGCAGGCCGAGATCGGTCGGCAGCCGGCCGGCCGAGGTGTGGGGCGCGAACAGGAGGCCGACCTCTTCCAGATCGGCCATCACGTTACGGATGGTGGCGGGCGACAGGTGGCCGAGGCGCCGCGACAGGGTGCGCGAGCCGACCGGCTCGCCGGTCTCGACATAGGCATCGACGATCTGGCGGAAAATCTCGCGCGAACGCTCCGACATCTCGGCCAGCACCGGCCGGTGCCCGCCGATTCCGCCCGATACGTTGCTGCTTCCGCCCTTTGGATTGAACTGCATGGAAGCCCGACCTCCAATGTGATGAATCTAGGGAGGGGGTGGGGTGCCGTCAATGCACGCAATTGCCAAGACTTGAGCCGCCCGGCACTCTCCCGCGCCATGCGGAAACTGCGGATCAAGCGGCGAATCAAGGTCTCCAAGCCGGCCGACGGCACGCCGGCGATCTGCCCGCCCGCCACTTGCCCATTGTGCGACCGGCCGATGATCGCGGGGCCCAGCCTCGACCAGCATCACCCGGTTCCGCGCAGCCGCGGCGGGCGCGAGACCGTGACCATGCACAAGATCTGCCACCGCGCGATTCACGCCATGTTGAGCGAGCGCGAGCTGGCGGAGCAATTCGCCACCTTCGCCGCCCTCAAGGCGCACCCGATGCTGGCCCAATTCATCGCCTGGGTGCAAAAGCGCCCGCCGGACTATTACGACCGCACGCGGTGGTCGCGGAGCCGAAGGTTCAAATGACGCCTTTCAAGCTGTCATCCCGGCCGAGCCCTCGGGTCCGCGCTTTGCGTGGCCCAAGGACAGGCTCCGCGAGAGCCGGGACCTATGCGTCCGTGCAGCCGCTCCGCCGTATGGGTCCCGGGTCAAGCCCGGGATGACGGCACGAGGAGTGGCGGCGGCGATGCGCCGCCCGGTAGACTTCTCCCCTCCCCGCGTGTAGCTTCCGCCGCAAATTCAAACTCTGACAGGGAGCGCGCTCATGCGCCCATCCGGCCGGGCGGCGGACGAAATGCGTGCCGTCGAATTGCTGATCGACGTCAATAAATATGCCGAGGGCTCGTGCCTCGCGAAATTCGGTGAGACGCATGTGTTGTGCACCGCTTCGATCGACGAGAAGGTGCCGCCGTTCCTGCGCAATTCCGGCCAGGGCTGGGTCACCGCCGAATACGGCATGCTGCCGCGCTCCACCCACACCCGCACCGACCGCGAGGCGGCGAAGGGCAAGCAGTCCGGCCGCACCCAGGAGATCCAGCGTTTGATCGGCCGCGCCTTGCGCACCGTCACCAACCTCAAGGGCTTCGGCGAGCGCCAGATCAAGATCGATTGCGACGTGCTGCAGGCCGACGGCGGCACCCGCACCGCCGCCATCACCGGCTCCTATGTCGCGCTCTACCTGTGCTTCCGCCACATGAAGAAGCTGGGCGCGGTGAACGAGATTCCGCTGAGCGACCAGGTCGCGGCGGTGTCCTGCGGCATCCATCAGAAGGCCGCCGCGCTGGACCTCGACTATGCCGAGGATTCCGCGGCCGAGGCCGACGCCAATTTCGTGCTGACCGCCAAGGGCGGCATCATCGAGGTGCAGGGCACCGCCGAGCGCGCGCCCTTCAGCGAGGCGGAGTTCCTGCAATTGCTGGCCTACGCCCGCAAGGGCATCGCCGAGCTGACGCACTTGCAGCGCACCGTGCTGGGGCTGGAATAGCTGAGGAGCGTTCCCGCGCATGTACACCATCACCCGCGAACGCGACGCCGACACCAAGGAGCGGATCTGCCGCTCCGTGCTCGAATCGCTGCCGGACTGGTTCGGCATTCCCGAGGCGATCGACCAGTTCTGCCGCGAGGTGCGGGCCTTGCGCATGTGGGTGGCGCGCGCGGGTGACGAGATCGCCGGATGCGCCACCGTGCAGCAGCATTTCCCGGTGGCCGCCGAGCTGCACCTGATCGCGATCCGCGCCGACCATCACCGGGCCGGGCTTGGCGAAAAGCTGCTGGCGGAGGTCGAAGCGCACCTGAAGAAAAAGGCGACGCGGTTCCTGACCGTGAAGACCCTGGCGCAGAGCGCCGGCGACCGGCTCTATGCCCGCACCCACCGCTTCTATGCGGCGGAGGGCTTCGTGCCCCTGGAAGTGTTCCCGACCCTGTGGAACGAGGACAATCCCTGCCTCCTGATGGCGAAGACCCTGCGCACCCCGCGCCGCTTCACAGAGAAAAAGCTGGTGATCGCCAGCCACAACAAGGGCAAGCTCAAGGAGATGGTCGAGCTGATGGCCCCGCTGGGCATCGAGGTCGTGCTGGCCGGCGACATCGGTCTGCCCGAGCCGGAGGAGACCGAGGATTCCTATACCGGCAATGCGAAGCTGAAGGCGCTGGCGGCCGCGCGCGCTTCGGGTTTGCCCGCTCTCGCCGACGATTCCGGGCTCTCCGTCGAGGCTCTGGGCGGCGCGCCTGGCATCTATTCCGCGCGCTGGGCCGACAAGAATGGCCCAAGTGGCCAGGCGGAGGGCGAGCGCGACTTCAACATCGGCATGGACCGCGTGCTGCGCGAATTGGCGCCGCACAGCAACCGCCGCGGCCGCTTCGTCAGCGCGCTTGCCCTGTGCTGGCCCGACGGCCATTGCGAATTGTTCGAGGCCTGGGTCGAAGGCGAGATCATCGAGGAGAAGCGCGGCAAGCGCGGCTTCGGCTACGACCCGATCTTCCGCCCGCTCGGCTACAAAGAGACGTTCGGCGAGATGGACCCCGACCACAAGCGCGAAATCAGCCACCGCGCGGAAAGCTTCCGCCAATTGATGGCGGCGTGCTTCCTCGGGCGATGAATCTGCTCTCCCTCTCCAATGGCAGCGCCTCTTCCCCCCTTGTGGGGGAAGGATGCGGAGCCTTAGCGAACACAGTGAGCGCCCGTCCGCGAATGCGGACATTCGTCCGCGGGGGCGTAGCTGGATGGGGGGTGCCGTCGCACGAACCCAGGGAGCTACACTCCAACGAAACGCGCACTTCGTTACCTTTCACCGACCGCTCGTGCGACGGCACCCCCCATCCCAACCTTCCCCCACCCCGTCGGCGCATGCCGACATTCGTCGGCGGGCGGGGGAAGGGGTAGTTCATCATGCACGCCCCCTCCCCCGGCTTCGGCATCTACATCCATTGGCCGTTCTGCCGGTCCAAGTGCCCGTACTGCGACTTCAACTCCCATGTGCGCGAGCGGGTCGATCACGCGCGCTGGCGCGGCGCGCTGCTGGCGGAGCTGGAGCACTATGCGCGCGATACGCACGGCAACATTGTCACCAGCGTCTTCTTCGGCGGCGGCACGCCCTCGCTGATGGAGCCGGAGACGGTGGCGGCGCTGATCGCCCGCGCGCGCGAACTTTGGCCGGTCGCCGAAAATGTCGAGATCACACTCGAAGCCAACCCGACCTCGGCGGAGATCGAGAAGTTCCGCGCCTTCCGCGCCGGCGGCGTCAACCGGGTCTCTCTCGGCGTGCAGAGCCTGGTTGCGAGCGACCTCAAATTTCTCGGCCGCCAGCATGACGCGGCCGAGGCGCTCGCCGCCGTGCAAATGGCGGCCGCGACCTTCGGGCGTTTTTCCTTCGACCTCATCTATGCGCGCCCCGGCCAGGCCTTGGAGCAATGGCGCGAGGAGCTCGGCCGCGCGCTCGCCTTCGCCGCCGGCCACATCTCGCTCTATCAACTGACCATCGAGCCCGGCACCCAGTTCGAGCAGGCGGTCGCGCGCGGCGATTTCCGCGTGCTCGATGAAGAGAGCGCAGCCGAACTTTACGAGGCGACTGTCGCGCGCCTCGGCGCCGCTGGCCTCGCCGACTACGAGATCTCCAACTTTGCGAAGGCAGGCGAAGAATCGCGCCATAACCTCACCTACTGGCGCTACGGCGACTATGTCGGCGTCGGTCCCGGCGCGCACGGCCGTCTCACCCTCGGCGGCGAGAAATTCGCCACCCGCCAGCACCGCGCGCCGGAAGCCTGGCTCGACTTGGTGGAGCGGGACGGCCACGCCACCCGCCGGCGCGACCTCGTCCCGCGCGCCGAGCGCCTCAACGAAATGCTGATGATGGGCCTGCGCCTCAAGGAAGGCGTGCCGCTCGCGCGCATCGAACAGGAATCTGCGCACTCTTTCGCACAAGCGCTCGACCAGACGCGCCTGAAACGCCTGGTGGATGGCAATTTCCTCGCTCTGACCGACTCGCGCCTTGTCGCCACTCCCTCCGGCCGCCAGCGCCTCGATGCCGTGCTGGCCGCACTGGTGGCCTAGAGCACGCGATCGATATCCGCGGCGGCGAAGCCATAGCGCTGCATGATCGCGCGATGCTCCGGCGAGCCGAGATAGCGGCCGAGCACGTCATCGAATGCGCGCCGCAAATCCTGGTTCGATTTCGAGAAAGAATACGCGCCGAGCGCAGTGGCTCCGCCGCCGGCGCCGAAGTCGACAACGCGCAGTTCGCTGTTGGGCTGTGCTTTGAGATAGCCGCGATGCGCCATCGCCACGCTGGCATAGGCATCCGCGCGATTCTCCAGCACCGCCTTGACCGCCTCCGCCTGGGTGGCGACGCGCAGGATGCGCCGCGGCGACAGTCCGGCCGCCAGCGCGCGCTGTTCCTGCACCTGGTCGGCAACGACCACAAGCCGCGCGTCCGGTTCCGCCGCCAGCACCGCATAGCTGTCGAGCAGCTCGGCCTTTCCGGCCCTGACCATCAAGCCATCCGCCAGCGACCAGACCGGGCGGCTGAAATCGACCAGCCCCGCGCGCTCCTCGGTGATGAAGAGCGGCGTGTTGATCTGCCATGCGCCGCCGGCCACGCCAGGCAGCAGCTCCGCGAAGGTGACCAGCCGCGTCTCGATGCGATCGACCCCGATCGCACGCAACACCTCGAACGCCACCTCCACATCGCAGCCGATCGGATTGCCACCGGCGCCCGGCGCGCAGAACGGCGGCTCGTCCAGATAAGCGAAGATGATGCTCATGGCGCTCTTATTTCGGCGGCCGGAAACTGTTGTCCACCACCACGTAGCTGGTGAGGTTGTACTTGACCCCGCTGACTGGGCTCACGCCCTGATGCGGATGGGTCCAATAAGGCGGGAACAGCAGCATCAATCCGGCGCGCGGCTTGACCCGGATCGACTGGAACGGGAATTCGGTGAAGCCGCCTTCCTCCACGTCCTTGAGATACATGAGCACCGCCACCATGCGGTCATGGGTGCCGGCGACCGAGGCGTCGATATGGAGGCCGAAGCCCTGGCCCGGCTCGACCCGCTCCAACAGCGGCGGCGTGCGCTTGGTCGCGGGCGTGGAAACCAGCTGCTTCAGGGTGGGAAAGGCCTCGGCATAGGATTGCAGATTCTTTTCCAGCGCCTGCGACCACGCTTGCGCAATGTCTTGCCACTCAGGCAGATCCCCGATCTGCAGCATGGTGCCGCTGCGCAGCCGCGGCTTGTCGCGCGTCGCGGTGGTGGAGCTGTGCTTGCGCTCATCCGCCTCGAAGCGGCGGATCACTTCCTCGCACTGCTCCTTGCTGAAGGTGTCGCGATACATGCGGATGAAGTGCGGCTGCTGGACCGGCGCACCCTGCGGCCCTTGCTGCGCGCCGAGACTCCCCACCTGCACCCCGCCGTCCTTCGCCGCCATCGCGTCGCGCTCCAAGTTGTCGAGATGTTCCTGCGAGCATAGCAGAACGAGGCACATGCGTGTAACTGCCACATGCGCCGCACCGCATTGAGACCCCCTCACCCCAACCCCTCTCCCTCGAGGGGAGAGGGGCTATTCGCACGAACCCAGCAACAGCGTCCCCTCTCCCGCCCGCGAACGCATGTTCGCATTCGCGAACGGGGAGAGAGAGGGCGAGGGTGAGGGGGAAGCGATGGCTCTCGCCAGTTACGCCGCGATGTCGAGCGCGCCCAGGTGCGCCGCGATGTCGGCGATGGTGAGCACCGGGAAGCCGTTGCGCCGCGCATAGGCCTTGGCCCGCTTGCCGCGCAGCATCTCGCCCTTGCGGTCCATCAGCTCGCTGAGAACGGCGGCGGGCTTCAGCCCCGCCAGCCGCGCCAGGTCGACCGCGCCCTCGGTATGGCCGCGCCGGGTCAAGACGCCGCCCGGCTGGGCCCGCAGCGGGAACATGTGGCCGGGCCGCGCCAGGCTCTCCGGCCGCGCGCCGTCGGCGATGGCGGCGCGCACCGTGGTCAGGCGGTCGGCCGCCGAGACGCCGGTGGTGATTCCGGCCCTGGCCTCGATCGAGACGGTGAAGGCGGTGCCGTAGCGCGTCTCGTTCCTGGCCGCCATCGGCGGCAGATCGAGCTGGCGCACCAGCCGGTCGTCGAGGCACAGGCACACGATGCCGCTGCAATCGCGGATCAGCCGCGCCATCACGTCGTGCGACAGAGTCTCCGCCGCCGCGATCAAGTCGGCTTCGTCTTCGCGGTCGTTATCGTCCAGGAGGACGATGGGAAGGCCGGCACGCATGGCGTCGCACGCGGCCGCGATACGCTGTTCGGTCTGGTTGGAAGGTGTAGACATGGTGAAACGCTCCTCGCTTGGAGTTGGGTTGCGAAAAACGTTCCAGGGCAAGATCGCGCGACATGACCGCCACGCGTCGCGTGGCATCGTGCAGCGCTCTCGTCTTCTTTCATCCGGACTGTAACCGTCGGCCCAGGCATTCGACCTAGTCTGCTGACCCACGAAACGGATGTTCCGCGGCGCTCGCGGGCTCGGCACTGGCGACTCATCGCCGCAAGCGCCCTACCGCCGGTGGGGATTTCCGCCCCGCCCTGAAGACGTACGGGGGCGAAGGTGGCAGAGCGGGCCGTACCGAGTCAAGCCAGGGGCGTCTTCGGCCGCCGCGGCACCACGCATTTGGCGGTGAAGATCTGCAGCAGCTCGCCCTTCTGGTTGCGGGTCTCGGTGCGCAGCAGGGCCATGCCGCGTTCCGGCTTCGAGCGCGAGGGCGTCACTTCCATGATCTGGCTGGTGACGTTGAGAGTGTCGGTCGGCCGCGTCGGTTGCGGCCAGGTGATCTCCGCCGCGCCGCCGATCAGCCCGCCGGCGATCGGGATGTTCTCGGCGATCATCCGCATGGTGAGGCAGACGATGTGCCAGCCGCTCGCCGCCAACTCGCCGAAGAACGTCCCCCGCGCCGCTTCCTCATCCAGGTGGAAGGGCTGGGGATCGAACTCGCGCGCAAACTTCTTGATCTGCTCCGCGTCCAGCGCATGCCGGCCGCATTCGAAGCGCAGCCCGACATGAAGGTCTTCCAGATACAGCAAGGTTCGGTCCGCCATCCGGCTCCACTCCCGCCGCGAGATGCGGCGGGAGGAAAGTGGCGGACTAGGCGGGGCGCGGTCAAGCGCGCCCGGCTTGCATGGCCTATTTCAAGCACACCGCCTCGACATTGTTGCCGTCGGGATCGGTCAGGAAGGCGGCGTAGTAGGTCGGGCTGTAATCGGCGCGCAGGCCAGGCTTGCCGTTGTCGCCGCCGCCCGCCTTCACGCCGTCCTTGTAGAACTGGTCGACGGCGGCACGGTTCTTGGCACGAAAGGCGATATGCACGCCCGGTGATTTTGTGCCCTTGTCGGCATAGAGCCACAGCGCAGCCGCGCCTTCCGGCCCGAAGCCGGCGCCGCTCGCATCCTGCGAACACAGCACATGGCCGAGGCCGGCCAGCGCCGCCTCATAGAAGCGCACGCTGGCCTTCAAGTCCTTCACGTGCAAACCGACATGATCGTACATCGTAACCTCCTGTTGGATGAGGAGGTCAGCCTAGCGAATAGGCCGCGATGCGTTCTTGGAGGATCTTGCGCTCGCCTTTCGCGCATCTGCGGAAGGCGCGTGGGCTGATTCCGGCCGCGCGCCGGAAGGTGCGCACGAAATTGGAGAGATCGGCGAACCCGACATCGAGGGCGACGTCGGTGATGCTGGGCACCGGATCCGCCAGCAGCCGCGCCGCATGGCGCAGCCGGCAGCGCACGAGATACTGGTGCGGCGTCACGCCCAGCACGCGCGCGAACAGGCGCAGGAAATGGAACGGGCTGAGGCCCGCCTGGCGCGCGATGGTGTCGAGATCGATTGCCTGATGCGCATGATGCTCGAGCCACAAGGCCGCCTCGACCGCGCGGCGGCGGTCGCGCGCGGGATTGATGGCGAGTCTCCTGCTCGACAAGGCCGACTTCGCGGCAGTGGCGCCACCCGCGACCTCGACGAAACGCGCCGCCATCAGCAGGCCGGCCTCGTCGAGCGCCACGTCGCTGTGCCGCGCGGCGGCGGCGTCCGCCAGCTCCGCCAGCACCATCAGCTCCGGCACCGGCGGCAATGCGCCGATCGACCAGATCGATCTGTGATCGCCGATCGCCTCGACCAGCTCGGGCGCGAGCTGGAACGACAGGCATTCATCGCCGCACACGTGATCGTGGCTGCAGACATAATCGTCGCCCGCCCGGCCCACCAGCACGGAGCCCGCCACCAGCTCGAAATACTTGCCGCGCGTGCGATAGCCGAAGCTGCCCTTGCGCACGAACGAGATCGAGGC
>DASYRS010000346.1:0-13700 GCA_036004205.1 Dongiaceae bacterium | reverse complement strand
GGACTGCGCGATCGGTCAGATAGAAGACCTTGGGAAACTCGGCCAGCATGCGCGCGAAGTCCGGCTTGACCCAGCCGACATGCCGATCGGCCACGATGAAGCGGCGATAGGGCCCCAGATCGGTCGCCAGATCGACCGGGGGACAGCGCCGGAACAGGCGCAGCAGGCCGGATGATGCCGCGCTCACTCGCCTCTCCCTTGTTCCATCTGCCACCGTCCCGCCGCAATTGCGCCTTCGCCCTGCCACTTACGCGCGCGATAAGCGTGAACCTGCCGATGCCGTCGCAGCACTCAGGCACGGTTCTAGAGAAGGGGAAGGCAAATGCAAAGGTCAAAGCTGCCGGGTTCACGCCTGTGGATCGCGGGCGTCTCCACCGTCGCCATTCTGCTGGGCTGCGAGGCGCAACCGGTCAACGACCAGACCGCCAACAGCAACCAGCCAAGCGCGCAGGAAGAGGCCAAGGCGAAATCGGCCGGCACCGCCACCGCGCATGGTGCGATCGAGGTTGATGCCACTCCGATGGCGGATTCGAGCGCCGCATCCAAGACGGCCAAGGAGAGGGTTGCCATTACCCACGGCGCCGTCGCGCCACCAGCCGCGTCCGCTCCGCAATACGATCAAATGGCTGGCGCCGCGGTGGGGCAGCCGCAACCCGCGCCGTCCCTTGGCATTGCGCCGGCCTCGCCGACCACGGAATACGGTCTGCTGGCCGGAGGCGAATTCCAGCAGAGCGGCGACATGCTGGCGCCGGTCCCCGGCGAAGGCGAGAAATACATCGCGACCGGCAACAGCCCGGTGAAGCAGGTGGCGGAAGCGCGGGTTTCGACCTTTTCCATCGATGTCGATACCGGCGCCTATTCCAATGTCCGGCGGTTCCTGATGAACGGCCAGATGCCGCCCAAGGATGCCGTGCGGGTCGAGGAGATGATCAACTACTTCTCCTACGACTATCCGGGACCGGAAGCCGGCGGCGATCCGTTCCGCGTCACCACGGCGGTCGAGCGCACGCCGTGGAATCCGGAAACCTATCTGCTGCATATCGGCATCAAGGGCTATGAGCCGCCGGCGACCGAGCGCCCTGCGGCCAACCTGGTGTTCCTGGTGGATGTATCGGGATCCATGAACCAGCCGGACAAGCTGCCGTTGCTGCAGGCCGGCATGAAGATCCTGACCGACCAGCTGCGCGATGACGACAAGGTCACGATCGTGGTCTATGCCGGCGCGGCGGGGCTGGTGCTGGAGCCGACCGCGGGCAAGGACAAGGCGAAGATCAAGGCGGCGCTGGACCGGCTGAGGGCCGGCGGTTCGACCGCGGGCGGCGAGGGGCTGGCGCTGGCCTACGCCAAGGCCAAGGAGGCCAAGATCGACGGCGGCATCAACCGCATCATCCTGGCGACCGACGGCGACTTCAATGTCGGCGTCACCGACGTCGACCAGCTGAAGGACATGGTGGCGGATGCGCGCGAGAGCGGCGTCTCCCTCACCACCCTCGGCTTCGGCGAGGGCAACTACAACGACGCGCTGATGGAGCAGATCGCCGATGTCGGCAACGGCAATTACGGCTATGTCGATTCGCTGAAGGAGGCGAAGCGGCTGCTGAGCGACCAGCTCTCCAGCACCATCCAGACCATCGCCAAGGATGTGAAGATCCAGATCGAGTTCAATCCGGCGGTGGTCGCCGAATATCGCCTGGTCGGCTATGAGAACCGCGCCTTGAACCGCGAGGATTTCAACAACGACAAGAAGGATGCGGGCGAGATCGGTGCCGGCCACACCGTGACGGCGATCTACGAAATCGCGCTCAAGGGCTCGATGGGGTTGACGATCGATCCGCTGCGCTACGGCAACCACGCGGACGAGCGGCCGGACCCGAACGCGACCGAGTTCGCGTTCCTGCGCCTGCGCTACAAGGCGCCGGACGGCGATGTTTCGAAGCTGATCGAAACGCCGCTGCCGATCTCGGCGCTGAAGGAATCGGGCGAGGCGCCGGCCGATGCGCAATTCGCGGTCGCGGTCGCCGCTTTCGGCCAGAAGCTGCGCGGCGGCGACTACATCGGCGCCTTCGGGTACGACCAGATCGCGGCCGCCGCGCGCTCGTCCCGCGGTGACGACGGCGACGGCTATCGCACCGAATTCATCGACCTGGTCGAGATGGCCAAGGCGCTCGATAGCGGCAGCTGACAACCGGATCTTAACCTGGTTCTCCCACAAACTGGGCGGTCGCCGCGGCTTGGCACGGCGACCGCCGAACTTTATGATCGGCGCGACGTGGGAGGGTCCTGGTGCCGCGATCCGTGGGAATGTGGCTGTTGCTTCTGCTCGGCGCGACGGTGGCGCTGGTGTTCTTCCTGGAGCATCTGTTTCCCGGGACACTGGACGATCCCGATGCCCGCATGCGCATTTTCTATCGCGTCGGCTGGGTCGTGCTGGTCGGCTCGACCGTCCTCACCTACGCCCGGGCCAACCCGAAGGGCTCGCTGCGCAACGCCGCGATCTGGGCCGCGATCATCCTGGGCCTGGTCGGCATCTACAGCTTCAAGAACGACGCGGCCTTCATCGGGCAGCGTATCCTCGGCGCGCTCTCGCCCACCCAGGGCACGGCGCACGACGACGGCACGATCAGCTTTCCGGCGGGCCCCGACGGACATTTCCGCATCCAGGCCATGATCAATGGCGGGCGCGTGACTTTCCTGGTCGATACCGGCGCCACCGACATCGTGCTGACGCCGGGCGATGCGCGCCGCATCGGGATCGACCCCGCCAGCCTCGAGTTCGATCAGTTCGCCGAGACCGCGAACGGAACCGTGCGCGGCGCCGCGATCCGCCTCGACAATCTGATCGTCGGCCCGGTCGCCCTGAGCCAGGTGCCCGCCACGGTCAACGGCGCCGACATGTCCGAAAGCCTGCTCGGCATGGAATTCCTCAATCGGCTCCATGGCTGGCGCGTCGAGAACGGCGTGCTGACGCTGGTGCCATAGCGCGCCAGGCGGATCGCGGCTAACGAATCCTTAACTCCAACGGCCGGACTCTCCGAGCTTGGGACTATAGGCCTGGAGATCCGCATGGACCAGAGGTTCGCATTTTGGCTTGGGCTCCCGGTCGTCGCCGGGATGATCGCCCTGCCCGTGATCGCCTATTTCGCGCCAAGCCTGTTCGGCGGCGGCACATTCCTTTTTGTCGGCACGTTGCTGCTCTTGCTCGCGGTGGCGGTCGCGGGGATCCACACGGTGTTGAGCATCAGGGCGGGGGCATCGAAGCTCACGATGCTGCATCCGGGCATGGTGTGCCCGGTTCTCGCCGTGCTTTGCCTGGTCACGACCGTCAGCCTGGAATCGGATGGAATATGGTTCCCACGCGCCGACGACGGACGTTTTCATCCCACGCTCGACGTCAATGGCGTGTCCGTGTCGTTCGTGGCGGATACCGGGGCCAAACCCATCCTGCTCTCCCAGTCGGATGCCCGGCGAGTCGGTCTCGACCCCTCCACCATGACGTTCGACGCGTCGATCGATGGTCCGAATGGGCCGCAGCCGGCGTCGGCAATCATGCTGAAGAGCATCACGTTTTGGGGAGAAAGATCGATGCCGGACGTGCCGGCGCTCGTGCCGGCGGACAACCTCACGCCCAGCGTCCTCGGCCGCGACTTCTTTGATCGCACCCGCGGCTGGAGCATCGAAGGCGACACTTTGATCATCGTGGCGCCGGAGGCCGCCGTCGACATCGTGCCGATGGCGCTGCTGCTGGCGCTATCCGGCACCGGCCTCGTCCTCATGCTGGTCTGGATCTTTGTGCGCGATCACGTGAGCGGCCAGCTGCTCGACACGCTCTATCCGGTCGCCGGCATCCTGGTCGCGGTCGGCGTCGGCTTCCACCAGGAGATAGGCTCGCTCGGCCGGAGCGTCTACGACCTTGCAAGATCGATCAGTTCAGGATCAGAAACCATGCGCATCGCGCGCGCCGACGACCGGAGGTTTCACGTCAATCTCACGGTCGATGGCAATGAGGTCGATTTCATGGTGGACCTCGCGACTCCGTTTAACGTGCTGAGGCCGGAGGTGCAGAAGCAGATCGGCATCAATCCTTCGTCGCTGGTCTACGATGAGCGAATCGAACTTGCCGGAGGCGGTGCGGAATATGCAGCCAATGTGGCGCTGCCCAACGTGCAGTTCGGCGCCACGACCATCAACGATCTGCGATTCAAGGTGTTCGCCACTGGCCGCTTGAGCAACAACATCCTGGGCAAGCCGTTTCTCGAGGGCTTCAAATACTGGCGCGTCGAGGATGATGCGCTGATCGTGATGCCGTAGGACGATCCGAGCTATCGCCCCTGCCAGTATTGCTCGGGGATCGCCCGGGTCTCGTCGGTCAGCAGCTGATTGGGAATGTCGAAGCGGCGGCGCCGATCGAGCTGGGTCTGCTCGAAGATCGCCTTGATGGCGGGATGGTTGTTGAAGTGGGCCATGAAGCTGCCGTCCTCATAGGCTTTCTTGAGGCCGGTCTCCAAGGCTTGGGCCAGCGCCGTATCCATCTTGTTGACGAAGAAAAAGCTGGTGAAGGGATAGACGATCAGCAGGTCGCGCTCGACCGCCAGGCCGGGATGCTTGGCGGCTTCGCCGATCGCCTCGTGGGCGCCGCGCAGAAAGCAGTCGAAGCGGTCGCGCTCCACCATGTTGAACAGCGAATCGTACGGCGCGGTCACCAGCTTGAATCCGGCGGCCTCCAGGATCTTCACATCCGACCAGCCGGGGTCCTGGCCGATGGTGAGCTGCCTCAGGTCATCGAGGGTCCGCACCGCGCTGAACGCCGCCTGCCGGTTGGGATTGATGACGCAGATGCGATAGCCATCCAGCCCGCGCAGCACCGGGATGCGGATCGCGTGGAATCGCTGCTCGTATTCGGCGGAGGTGCCGGTCCAGATGAAATCGATGTTGCCGAGCTCCAGCTCGCGCGCGGCGCGGGTCTGCGACATCTCCTCGTCGGTCGGCCGCAGGATGTAGTCGCCGCCCGATTCCTTGAGCGCCAACTCGACCAGGCTCAGCGCATAGTTCCAGCGCGGGCTCTCGGTGCGCTTCGGGTAATAGAGTATTTCCGGGTCGGCGCTGGCGCGCGGCAGGCCGAGGCCGATCCAGGCCATCGCGGCCAGCGCGCACAAGATGGGACGGACCGCGAGGGATCGCTTCACGGATTGCAGACCTTCGAGTTCGGAATAGGGAGCCCAGCTGCCCGACGCGGCGAATTATCGGCCGCTTCACCGCCGCGCGTCCAGGGACAATCAGCATTCCTGACTAGACTGTGATCGAGTTCAGGCGCTAGCGCCGCAGCACCTGCCGGCAGGCGGCCTCGCGCGGCTGCCAGCCAGCGCGCTCCAGGTCCGGCTGGTCATGCTCCTCGACCGGCCAGCCGAGGCAGAGATAGGCGACCAGCGACCAGCCCGCCGGCACGCGCAATTGCCGCGTCGCCGCATCGGGATCGAGGATCGAGACCCAGCCGACGCCGAGACCGCGCGTCCGTGCCGCCAGCCACAGGGTATGGACGGCCAGCACGGCGGAATAGCGCATGGTCTCCGGCATGGTCTGGCGGCCGAGCCCGAGGCCCTGTCCGGTCCCCTCGTCGCAGAACACCGCCAGATGACGCGGCGCTTCCTTGAGGCCGGCCAGCTTCAGGCTGGCATAAAGCTGCGCCCGGTCGCCCTGATAGCCGGCGAGGGCTTTGCTGTTCGCCTGGTTGAAATTGGCGGCGATCGCGGCGCGGTTGCCCGGATCATCGACGCTGACAAAGCGCCAGGGCTGCGCGTTGCCGACCGAGGGCGCGAGGCAGGCGAGATCGAGCAGCTCTTCCACCATCGTCTCCGGGATCGCATCGGTGCGGAAGCGGCGCACGTCGCGGCGCCAGCGCAACAGCTCGCGCAGATCGTAGCGGAAACGGTCGTTGAATTGCGGCGAACGGCGGAAGGCGACGATCTCGCGGAACATGGCTAGGGTCGGTCCATATCGAATGCATACACGTGCAAGTGCGCGCGGTGAACTCCTTCCCCCCGCAAGGCAGGGCAGTCGCATATGGCGAGAACAAGAGTTGCTCCTCCTCCCCCAGCATGGGGGAGGGTCGGGGTGGGGGAAGCGAGTGAAGGCTGTCTCCCACCGAAACGCGGCTTCCCCCTCCCTAACCTCCCCCATGTTGGGGGAGGGGATCTCGGCGTGGTTTCTCCATATGCGATTGCCTTGCTGAACATCGTTCTAAGCCGCGCGCGAATGGGTGGCGGAGACGATCTCCACGATCTCGGCCATGATGCGGCCGATATCGTAATCCTTCGGCGTATAGACCCGCGCCACGCCCATCGCCTTCAACCTTTCGGCATCTTCGGCGGGAATGATGCCGCCGACGATGACGGGGATGTCGCCGAGGCCGCTGGCGCGCAGCCGCTCCACGATCTCGCCCACCAGCGTGATGTGCGAGCCGGAGAGGATGGAAAGGCCGATGACATGCACGCCTTCCTCCAGCGCGGCGTTGGCGATCTCCGCCGGGGTCAGGCGGATGCCTTCATAGACCACTTCCATGCCGGCATCGCGGGCGCGCACGGCGATCTGCTCCGCGCCGTTGGAGTGGCCGTCGAGCCCGGGCTTGCCGACCAGCATCTTGATGCGCCGGCCGAGCTTCGCGGAGACCTGGTCGACTCGCGCGCGCACGGCCTTGAGATCGGCGCCGTGGCTGTCGATCGCGGCGCGCGCGACCCCGGTCGGGGCGCGATATTCGCCGTAGATCTGCCGCAGCATCGCGCCCCACTCGCCGGTGGTGACGCCGGCATGGGCGCAGGCGATGGAGGGCTCCATGATGTTCCGACCGGCCCGCGCCTCCGCCTCCAGCCGCGCCAGCGCCGCGTTGGCATCCGCCTCGTTGCGGCCGGCGCGCCAGGCCTTGAGGCGCTCGATCGCTTCGGTCTCGGCGGTCGCGTCGACCGTCAGGATGCCGCCATCGCCGCCTTCGGTGAGGGGCGAGGGCGCGCTGTCGGTGAACTTGTTGACGCCCACCACCACCTGCTCGCCGGCTTCGATCGCGGCCAGGCGACGGGCGTTGGATTCGACCAGCCGCTGCTTCATATAGCTGGATTCGATCGCGGCCACCGCGCCGCCCAGCTCGTCGATCCGCGCCAGTTCCTCCTGCGCCGCCTGCTTCAGCTCGCCGACCTTGCCGTCGATGACGCGCGAGCCGTTGAAGATGTCGTCGAACTCGAGCAGGTCGGTCTCGAAGGCCAGGATCTGCTGCAGGCGCAGCGACCATTGCTGGTCCCACGGCCGCGGCAGGCCGAGCGCCTCGTTCCAGGCCGGCAGTTGCACGGCGCGGGCGCGCGCATCCTTGCTGAGCGTGACCGCCAGCATCTCCAGCAGGATGCGATAGACGTTGTTCTCCGGCTGCTGCTCGGTGAGGCCGAGGGAATTGACCTGCACGCCATAGCGGAAGCGGCGCATCCGCGGATCGCGCACGCCATAGCGGTCATGGGTGATCTCATCCCACAGCTCCGCGAAGGCGCGCATCTTGCAAAGCTCGGTGATGAAGCGCAGGCCCGCATTGACGAAGAAGCTGATGCGCCCGACGACCTGCGGCAGATCCTCCGGCGGCACTTGGCCGCTCGATTTCACGCGGTCCAGCACCGCGATCGCGGTCGCCAGCGCATACGCCAATTCCTGTTCGGGAGTCGCGCCCGCTTCCTGCAGGTGATAGGAGCACACGTTGGTCGGGTTCCACTTGGGAACCTCGCGATAGGTGAAGGCGATCACGTCGGCGGTCAGCTTCAGGCTCGGCTCCGGCGGGAAGATGTAGGTGCCGCGCGACAGATACTCCTTGATGATGTCGTTCTGCACGGTGCCTTGCAGGTCGGCTCTGCCGACGCCCTGCTTCTCGGCCGCGGCGATGTAGAGCGCCAGCAGCCACGGCGCGGTGGCGTTGATGGTCATCGAGGTGTTCATGCGATCGAGCGGCAGCCCATCCATCAGCGCCAGCATGTCGCCGAGATGGGCAACCGGCACGCCGACCTTGCCGACTTCGCCCTTGGCCAGCGGATGGTCGGGGTCATAGCCGGTCTGGGTCGGCAGATCGAACGCGACCGAAAGCCCGGTCTGCCCGCGCGCCAGGTTGGTGCGATAGAGCGCGTTGGAGGCGGCGGCGGAGGAATGGCCGGCATAGGTCCGGAACAGCCAGGGCTGTTCCTTTTCCTTCGCTCCCTGCGGTGTCTTTGCACGATCCATCGGTGCCCCTGACCTCCGTCCAGGCTCTACGGCCTTGTTTTGCAATGCAATATAGAGTTTCGGCGTTCCCTGCGTCCAGTCTGGGAGCGACACATCCTGTTATGCTGCATCGCAAAAATCATTTGAAATCTGGAGCCGGCATAATAACATACAAATAGTGCAGCGCAGCATAAGGATCGCGAGTCAGGGCCAGCGACGATCTGCGCGTGATTGGATGGAGAAGATTATGTGGCCCTATACCCACGACGAAGTGACATGGCTGGCCTTGCCGCGCGAGCGCGCGGTGGCCGAAACGGCCCAGCGCGCGCTCGATCAGGCCTGGATGGCGGAGATCGGAATCATGCGCCAGCCGGCCAACGACGCGCTTCCCGGTGAAATTCGGATGATCGACCCGCGACGCTGACCCGGGCGGTGGCCATCGCGGGTGCCTGGCAAAGGATCGGAGCGCGCCGCCTGCTGCCGCGGCGCGTCCGCCGGCTGCTGATCGCGATGCGCAGGCAGGCCTGGTCGCGCCCGCGATCCTCCGCGGTCGCGCCGCCGCGGGACGAACAACGTCGGCTCAATCTGGCGCTGCAAGGCGGCGGTGCGCACGGCGCCTTCACCTGGGGCGTGCTGGACCGGCTGCTGGAAGATCGCTCGCTGATCTTCGATTCGATCAGCGGCACCAGCGCCGGCGCGATCAACGCGGTGCTGCTGGCGGCAGGCCTGGTCGAGGATGGCGCGGCGGGCGCACTCGAGAAGCTGGCGCGGTTCTGGTCGGGCCTGTGCGGCAACTCCGCCGGCGATAGCGTCGCCGGGGGAATGCTCGATGCTCTCCCGGGTCTGCAGCGCTGGCAGCATGCCGGCCTCGATCTCATCGGCAAGTTCCTGGCGCCGTCGCAATTCAATCCGCTCGATTTCAATCCGATGCGCGACCTCTTGCGCACGCTGGTGGATTTCGATCGCCTGCGAGCCGGGGGGCCGGCCTTGTTCATCGCGGCGACCGACGCCGCCACGGGACGCAAGCGCATTTTTACGCGCGGCGAAATCTCGCTGGAGGCGGTGCTGGCCTCGGCCTGCCTGCCGCAGATGCACCAGGCGGTCGAGATCGACGGGCGGCAATATTGGGACGGCGGCTATGTCGCCAATCCGCCGCTGCTGCCTCTGGTGCACCCGGCGAAGGCCGAGGACACGCTGCTGGTCCAGCTGATCCCGCTCGCCGGCCAAGGTGTGCCGAGCGATCATGCCGGCATCAGCGAGGGCCTCAACCGCATCATCTTCAATGCGCCGCTGCGCCAGGAGATCGCCGCCATCCAGCTGATGGCAAGCCGGAACGTGGCGCCGTTCGCGCGCCACCGCTTCCACCTGATCGATGCGACGCCGACGACCGAGGCGCTGCCGGTGGGCAGCCGCCTGGTGCCGGACTGGCGCGTCATCTCCAAGCTGCGCCTGGAGGGAAGGCACGCCGCCGATGCGTGGCTGGCGCGCCATCGCAGCGCGCTCGGCCGGCGCGCGACCGCGAATCTGCCGGCGCTGTTTCTTTAGGTTGCTACCGACACCCACAAAAGAATCCCCTTCGCCCCTTGCGGGAGAAGGATACGAAGGCTTGGCGAGGCGCAGCCGAGCCTAGCCGAAGTTGGATGAGGGGTCGCGCACCGATAGGTGCGCGCGCTCGGCAGAGCGCCACAAGAGGACACCGCGCTTGCGCGCTGCGCGCCTGTCGGCGCGGCCCCCTCACCCAGCTACGGCTAAGCTCACTCTCGTTCGCTAAGCCTTCGCAGCCCTCTCCCGCGAGGGGAGAGGGGGCGTTCTAGAAGTTAGCAGGCGAGTTTCTTAAGCAGCATCCAGCGCCTGCCGCACGTCGGCGAGCAGGTCGCCGAGATCCTCCAAGCCGATCGACAGGCGCACCAGTCCTTGCGTGATGCCTTGCGCGGCCTTCTGCTCCGGCGTCAGGCGCTGGTGCGTGGTGGTCGCGGGATGGGTCGCCAGGGACTTCGAATCGCCGAGATTGTTGGAGATGAGGATCAGCTTCAGCGCGTTGAGGAAGCGGAACGAGGCTTCCTTGCCGCCCTTGAGGTCGATGCTGACGACGCTGCCGCCCGACTTCATCTGCCGGCGCGCCAGCTCCACCTGGGGGAAATTCGCCAGCGTCGGATAATGCACGTGCGCCAGCTTCGGATGGCCCTGCAGCTCCTTGGCGGTTCGTTCCGCGCTGTCGCAGTGCCGCTGCAGGCGCAGATCGAGCGTCTCCAACCCCTTGAGCAGGATCCAGGCATTGACCGGGCTCAGGCTCGGGCCGGTGTGGCGGATGAAGGGCTGCAGCGTTTCGTTGATGTATTTGGCGGTGCCGAGGATGATGCCGCCGAGGCAGCGGCCCTGGCCGTCGATATGCTTGGTCGCGGAATAGACCACGATGTCGGCGCCGAATTCGAGCGGCCGCTGCAGCAGCGGGGTCGCGAACACGTTGTCGACGATGACCTGCGCGCCGGCGGCGTGCGACAGGTCGCACACGGCTTTCAGATCGACCAGGCGCAGGCTGGGGTTCGACGGCGTTTCCAGCAGCACGGCCTTGGTCGGCTTGGAGAGCGCCGTGCGCCATTGCGCGAGATCGCGGCCATCCACGAACTCGGTCTCCACGCCCCATTTCGGCAGGATCTCCTGGACGATGTAGTTGCAGGAGCCGAACAAGGCATCGGACGCAACCACGCGGTCGCCGGCTTTCACCAGGCAGGCGATCGAGGCGAACACCGCGGCCATGCCGCTGGCGGTGGCGCGGGCGGCTTCGGCGCCTTCCAGCAGCGCCATGCGTTGCTCGAACATCGAAACGGTCGGGTTTCCGAACCGGCCATAGACGAAGCGCGGCTTCGAATTGTCGAACGCGGCCTGCGCCTCTTCCGCCGAGTGATAGACGTAGCCGGAGGTCATGTAGATCGCCTCGGCGGTCTCGGCATGTTGCGAGCGGGTCAGGCCGCCGTGCACCATCTGGGTGGCAAGGCCCCATTCCGGGCGAATATCGTGCTTGTAGTTCTCCATATTCCTGGCTCCCCCCGGATCGCAGCCAAATGCCGGAATCCGGGCACAAAAAAACCCCGACCGGAACAAAGGTCGAGGCGCGTCAAAGAATTCGCCAGGCACCTTTTAGCCGCTTGTTTAACGTGGCCGCAATCCGGTCCAAATCACCACGTAGTGGCGGGCAGTATTCACAGCCCTCAGCCGAAGTCAAGGCGCCACGAACCCCTGCCGGGCGAGCCCGAATGGGTTTGAACGCACACACCGGTAGTTGCGACAGAGCGATTGGCGCCTTGCCGGGCTGAGATTTTATTTCTAGTCTGACAGGCGGGGACTATGGAGCGGGAGAGCGCGGCCCCGCGAGCGGGTCGTGTCCGCGTTTGGGGGATTCCATGAACGATCAAGGTGGAGTTGTCGCGGCCTCGTCCTGGCCGAGCGCCGGGCAGCCGGTGCAAAAGCTGGAATATGACGGACGCATCGGCGCCCTCTATTGGATCTTCATCAAGAACCTGCTGCTGAACATCATCACGCTTTCGATCTATCGGTTCTGGGGCAAGACCAATGTCCGGCGCTATGCCTGGTCGCACACGACCCTGCAGGGCCAGCGCTTCGAATATACCGGGCGCGGCGGCGAGCTGTTCGTCGGCTTCCTGATCGTCGTCGGCTTCTATGTGGTCGGCGCCATCCTGTTCAACGTGGCGACGCTGGCGCTCGGCACCGGCGCGCGGGCGATCGGCCAGCTCTCCGTCGGTATCCTCATCCTCTATTTCATCTTCGTCGCGCAATACGCGGCGCAGAATTACCGCCTGACCCGCACCTTGTGGAGCGGCATCCGGGGCGGCATGACGGGTTCGGCGTGGAAATACGGAATCAAGGCGT
The DNA here is from genome assembly GCA_036004205.1 of Dongiaceae bacterium. Classification (GTDB taxonomy): domain Bacteria; phylum Pseudomonadota; class Alphaproteobacteria; order Dongiales; family Dongiaceae; genus Dongia_A. The sequence goes on along the minus strand of DASYRS010000346.1, from coordinate 1,592 downwards.
TCCTGTTCGCGCTGCTCAACATCGTCACCCTCAACCTGGCGACGCCGTGGGTCACGCTGCGCCTCACCGAGGACCGCTTCAACCACAGCTATTTCGGCAACGTCAAGGCTTCGCTCCAGGCATCGGCGGGACAGCTCTATCTCACCTTCATCCTCGGATTCGTGTTCACGATCGTGGGCCTGATCGTGGTGGCGCTGCTCGTCAGCGGCGTGGCTTACGCGATCATCCTGGCGCTCGACCTGATGCCTGTGATCGAGCAGATTCGGTCGGCCAATGAGATGGGGGCGAAGCCGGACCTAACGGTGGAGCAGGTGCATCGACTGGTCACGCTTGGCGTCATTTGCCTCGTGCTCTTCTATCTGGGCCTCGCGCTGGTCGCGACCGTCGCCTTCGCGCCCTACACGGCCGCCTTGTTCCGCGCCATCGCCAACAATCTGCAGCTTGCCGAACTGCGCTTTTCCAGCGAAGTGACTGCCTGGAGCTATATCAGCCTGTGGATCGGCAACATCCTGCTGGTCGCCCTGACCTTGGGCCTCGGCTTCCCGATCGCGGTTCACCGCAGCGTGAAATTCTTCTGCGATCGCGTGACGATCCATGGCGAGCTCGATGTCGGGCGCCTGCAGCAGACCACCCTCGACCGGCCGAAATTCGGCGAAGGGTTGCTGGAAGCGTTCGATCCCGGTTTCATCTAGCGATCGCCCCAGGCCTGCGCATGAGCGAACTCCATCGCTATTTCGACGGTCGGGTCGCCAGGCCCAGCAGCGTCACGCTGGCGATCCGCTCGACGGAGATCGAGATCCTCGATGAAAACGGCGCGTCGGTCGCGATCTGGCCGTTCTCCCACGTCCGGGTCGCGGACCAGAACGCGGTCAGCGGCAATTATGTGCTGCGGCTCGAGCCCGACCACGCCGCCCGGCTGGAGGTTTCGGCGGGGCCTCAGCTTCAGGCGCTGCTGGCCGATCGGCCGGAGCTGAAACGCTGGCGCGCACGCGAGCGGACCGGCCTCTTGAAAGCCTTCGTGCTGTGGGGCGCGGTGGGCGCGGCGATCTGCGCCTTGCTCTATCTCGGCTGGACCCGCGCTTCGGTCCTGATCGCCGACTGGATTCCGCCGAGCTGGGAGGACCGCATCGGCCAGCAGGTCGAGCAGGCATGGTTCCCGGAGCCCAAGCGCTGCTCCGGGCCTGAAGGCATGCGCGCGTTGCAGGCGCTGGGCGACCGGATCTGGCCGGACGACGGGCCCGGCGACGGGGTCAAGCTGTTCGTGATCAAGCAAGGGGACCCGAATGCCTTCGCCGTTCCCGGCCATCGCATCGTCGTCTTTTCCGGCCTGATCGATCGCGCCAAATCTCCGGAAATGGTGGCCGGCGTCATCGCCCACGAGCTGGGGCATGTGGAGCTGCATCACCCGATGCGCGGCCTGATCCACCAAATGGGCCTCGGCGCCGCTTTGACGCTGATCTTCGGCGATTCGACTCTGGCCGGCATGGGCCAGCTCGCCCTCGCGCTGTCCTACAGCCGCGACATGGAGCGGGAGGCGGATGCAGAGGGCATCGCGCTTCTGAAAAAAGCCGGCATCCGCGCCGACGGCATGT
>DASYRS010000345.1:0-2435 GCA_036004205.1 Dongiaceae bacterium | reverse complement strand
GCCGCTGCCGCGTTCGGTTTCGTCCAATCGTTCCACGATGTTCCAGGCGATCTGCGTCACCGGCGCCACCACCATCTGCGCGATGCGGTCGCCGCGGCGGATGACGAAGGGCGCCTGCCCGTGATTGATCAGCAGCACCTGGACCTCGCCGCGATAATCCGCATCGATGGTGCCGGGCGAGTTCAGCACCGTGATGCCATGCTTCAACGCAAGGCCCGAGCGCGGGCGGACCTGCGCCTCGAACCCAACGGGAAGCGCGATGGCAAGGCCGGTCGGAACGAGTTGCCGCGCGCCCGGCGCCAGCGTCACGTCGGCGCTCACCGCCGCCATCAGGTCGAGGCCGGCGGATTGCGCGGTCGCATAGGCGGGCAGCGGCAGGTCGGCACCATGCGGCAGACGCTGGACCGAGACGATGGGGTCAGGCATGCGCGCCCCGCAGATGATCGGCGATCCGGCGCGCCAGGCGCTGCGCCACATCCTGCTTGCTCAAGGTCGGCCAGTCCTCAACCCCGCTCGCCGAGACGAGGTGGATGGTGTTGGCATCGCCGCCGAACGTATCGGTGCCGGCCCCGACGTCGTTGGCGAGGATCCAGTCGCAGCCTTTTTTCTTCAGCTTCTCCTCGGCGTGCTGGACGACTTGCTCAGTCTCCGCCGCGAAGCCGACCACCAGGCGCGGCCGCGCCTTCTTCGACTGCGAAAGCGCCGCCAGAATGTCGGGATTGGCGGTGAGCTCGAGCGACTTGCTCGTCGCGCCGTTCTTCTTGAGCTTCTGGTTGCCGGCTTGCGCTGGCCGCCAATCGGCGACCGCCGCGGCACACACCGCGATATCGACCGGCAGTGCCGCTTCGCAAGCCGCCAGCATCTGCGCGGCGGTCTCGACGTGGCGCACGGCAACCCCGGCGGGATCGGCCTCGCGCGTCGGGCCGGAGACCAGGAAAGTTTCCGCGCCCAGCTTCGCGAGCGCAGCGGCGATGGCGTGGCCCTGCTTGCCGGAGGAGCGGTTGGCGATGTAGCGCACGGGATCGATCGGCTCGTGGGTCGGGCCGGAGGTGACGAGGGCCTTGAGGCCGCTCAACAGCTTCTCATGGCCCAGCACGCGTTCGATCGCATCGAGGATGTCGTGCGGCTCCGACAGCCGGCCCGATCCTTCCTCGCCGCAGGCGAGGTCGCCGCGACCCGGTCCCACCAGATGGATGCCGCGCGCCTGCAGGGTCGCGATGTTGGCCTGGGTCGCCGGGTTTGCCCACATCATGACATTCATGGCCGGCGCCACCAGCACGGGTTTGTCGGTCGCGAGCAGGGTGGTGGAGGCAAGATCGTCGGCAAGCCCATGCGCCATCTTGGCGAGCAGATCGGCGCTGGCCGGCGCCACCACGATCAGGTCGGCTTCGCGCGACAGGCGAATGTGGCCCATCTCCGCCTCGTCGGTCAGGGAGAACAGCTCCTGATAGACCTTCTCCCCGCTCAGCGAGGCGAAGGAGAGGGGGGTGACGAACTCCGCCCCGCCGCGCGTCAGGATCACGCGGAACGCCATGCCGCGATCCCGCCCGCGCCGGATCAGCTCCAGCGACTTGTAGGCGGCGATCCCGCCGGAGACGATTAGCAGAATGCGTGCGGAAGGGGTCATCGGAGGCAAATTCCACAGTGCTGGATGGTATTTAATGTGGAATCACAGTGGCCGCAAGGTGGGCGGCGTGCATACCAGAGCTGTTCGGCCAAGGCATTGATTAACAACGCCTAAGGCGTCGTCTGCCCACGCTCCAGGGGAAAGTCGGGTGGGACGTCGGGCAGGACGTAGATGTTCTGCTCGGTGCCGCTGAACAGCAGGCCGGCGACCAGGACGGCGATGATCAGCCACAGCCACCAATTGCTGCCCTGGCGGTTGATGACCTGGAGCGCCTCGGGGTCGAGCCGCAGGCCGCCTTCGGCGAGATGGTGCAGCAGGCGGTCCATGTTGCGCATCACGGTGGGGAAGCGGCGCACGATCAGCAGCGCCTCTTCCGCGGCCTGCGTCACGCGCGCTTCCGGCCCGCGATTGTCGCGCATCCACTGCTCGATCAGCGGCTGCGCCAGGGTCCAGATGTTGAGCGCGGGGTTGAGGCGGCGGCTGACGCCTTCCGCCATCAGCATGTTCTTTTGCAGCAGCAGCAATTCCGGCTGCACTTCCATCTCGAAACTCTCGGCGACGCTGAACAACTGGCCGAGCACCCGCGCGAACGAGATGTATTGCAGTGGCCGCCCGTGGATCGGCTCGCCGATCGAGCGCAAAGCGAGGGTGAAATCCTCGACCGATTTGCTTGGGGGCAGATAGCCGGCATCGACATAGACTTCGGCCACCTTGGCGTAGTCGCGCTGCAGGAACGCGAGCAGCATGTCGGCCAGGAAATAGCGCGTGCGCTTGGTGAGGCGCCCCATGATGCCGAAATCCACCACCT
>DASYRS010000344.1:0-3800 GCA_036004205.1 Dongiaceae bacterium | reverse complement strand
ACGAGTGGGCTGACAATGACACTCATGTCAGCGTTGCGCAGGAGTCGTTCATCTGTCCCCTGGAGTATGCGCTTCGCCGGTCCGAGCCGCCGAAGTTCGGCCGATATCCGTTCGGTTGACCCCTAAATTCGACCGGCGCATGGTCGGGCCATGAGTGTTGAGCCCGCCCCCAATCCGGTTGTCGCCGTCGGCGCGGCGCGCTTCGGCAACGGCCTCCCGCTTGCGCTAATCGCGGGGCCGTGTGCGCTCGAGAGCCGCGACCACGCGCTGGAAATGGCTTCGGGCCTTAAGGAGCTCAGTGCGAAGGTCGGGATCGGCTTCGTCTACAAGACGTCGTTCGACAAGGCCAACCGCACCAGCGCGAAAAGCCGGCGCGGCTTAGGGCTCGATCGCGCTTTGCCGATCTTTGCTGAAATCCGCCAGAAACTCGGTGTGCCCGTTCTCACCGACGTCCACGAGGCGCAGCAATGTGCAGCCGTGGCCGAAGTCGTCGACGTGCTGCAGATCCCCGCATTCCTGTGCCGGCAGACCGATCTTCTTGTCGCAGCGGCCGCGACCGGACGCGTGATCAACATCAAGAAGGGCCAGTTCTTGGCGCCGTGGGACATGGCGAACGTCGTCGCCAAGGTGACCGGCGCCGGCAATCGTAATGTCCTGGTGACCGAGCGCGGGGCGTCATTCGGCTACAATACGCTCGTCTCTGACATGCGTGCGCTGCCAATCCTCGCGCGCACCACCGGAGCACCGGTGATCTTCGACGCCACCCATTCCGTCCAGCAGCCGGGCGGGCAGGGCACCTCCTCGGGCGGCGAGCGGGAATTCGTCCCTGTGCTGGCGTGCGCCGCCGTTGCCGTTGGCGTCGCCGGGGTCTTCATCGAAACCCACGAGAATCCCGATCAAGCGCCGTCGGACGGCCCCACCATGGTCCCCCTCAAACAGATGGACGGACTCCTGGGCCGGCTTATCGAGTTCGACAGACTCGCGAAGAATTCAAGATAAGCCGCTGGAAATAATCGAGTTTGCCATCCCGTCCGTCCTGAAAATCGCCGCCCTCGTGGTTTTCGCGCAAACCGTGTTCACGCGCGCGGTCGATCCCGTCATTCCCATGATCGCGGAAGATCTCGCCATCGATGTGAAAACGGCCGCGCTGCTGTCGAGCGCCTACACGTTTCCGTATGCGCTGGTGCAACCCGCACTGGGCGTCACCGGCGATTTCTTAGGCAAGACTCGGCTGATGAATTTGTGCGTGCTGGTCGTCGCGTTATCGGCGCTCGTCTGTGCGGTAGCGACGACTTTCTCGCTGCTCGTCGTCATGCGGATCGTGGCGGGGCTGGTGGCGGGGGGCGTGTTTCCCATAGCGCTGGCTCTCATCGGCGACCTCGTCCCGGTCAGTGAGCGCCAGATCGCGATCGGCCGGTTGCTTGCCGTGGGGCTGACAGGCAACCTCGTGGGCGCCTCGATCGCGGGCGTGATCGGTGACGTGTTCGGCTGGCGCGGCGTCTTCGCAATCCTCGGCGCGTTCGGATTTATCGTGGCCATCGCGGCATTCTTCGCCTTCCGCGGCGTTGCGACGCCGGCACCGGCGCCTTTCAATCGCGCGGCAGTGCTGGCCAATTTCCGCAGCATCTTTGCCGATCCGCGCGCCAAGGTCTGCTTCACGTCCGTGTTCTTCGAAGCAGTCTTCATCCACGGGCTCTTTCCTTACGTCGCTCTCCTGCTGCTCGCCATTGGCGAGACCCGCGCCTCGGTCGCTGGGCTTCTGATCGCCACTTTCGCCGTCGGTGGAGTTCTCTATTCGCTGTCCGTTCCAGTCCTCATCGCCCGTGTGCACGAGCAGCATCTCATGGTGGCCGGCGGCGCGCTGGCCGCTGCCGGTCTCGTCTTTATCGCGCTGCATGTCCCATGGATTTGGCAGATCGCCATCTATGCCATGTTCGGATTCGGCTTCTACCTCCTGCACGGCTGTATCCAGGTTCACGTCACCGAACTGTCGCAGACAGCGCGCGGCGCGGCCGCGTCGTTACATTCGTCCTCCTTTTACCTGGGCCAAGCCGTCGGACCGGTGATCTATGGTTATGGTTTTGCCCATGGCGGGCCCGAGCCAAGCATTTTCGTCGGCGCGGCCGTGGTGATGGCGGTGGGCATTGCCTGCTCACGGCTGCTGCGCCACCGGACCGCTGATTGAGATTGAGATCCGACGCTGCCGCGCCGCAGCGGATGCGCCGAAAGCGCCCTTGTGGAATGCCGCGGGAATCCCCATCATGGGCTCGACGGCCTGGGGTGCCGCGCCGCTGCGGCTGAGATCATACCCATGGAACCTGTCTGGGTCATTCCAGCGAAGGGAGCCGCCGCTTGCCGAACCGCCCAGCATCCAATGTCAGCAGGCCCAACGTCGCCATCATCGGTGCCGGGATCGTCGGGCTTGCCATTGCCTGGCGGTTGGCAGCGCGGGGCGTGTCGGTCCAAGTCTTCGACCGGGGCACAGCCGGCGCCGGCGCAAGCCACGCCGCGGCCGGCATGCTGGCGGCGTGCGCGGAGGCGGAGCCCGGCGAAGAGGCCCTCGTCGCGCTCGGTCGCGAAAGCCAGGCACGCTGGCCGGCTTTCGCCGCCGAGTTGCTTGAGGTCTCCGGAATTGACGTGGAATTGCGGCCTGAGGGCACGCTGCTGCTCGCGCTGACCGCGGACGATCAGGCGCGCCTTAGCCATCAACTCGTGTTCCAGCAGAAACTCGGGTTGCCGTTGCAGTGGATTTCGGCCGCGGAAACGCGCCGGCGTGAGCCACATCTCGCGGGCAAGCTCGCTGGAGCAGTGTTCAGCCCCGAAGACACCCAGGTCGACAACCGCAAGCTGGTCGCCGCACTGCGCGTCGCCGCTGAAGCGGCCGGCGCCAGTATTACCGAGTATCGTGCAGTGAGTGCAATTTCATCCCGTGGCGGGCGCGTCGACGGTATCGTTCTCGCCGACGGGAGCAAAGTGGCGGCGGATGTAGTCGTGCTTGCAGCCGGCGCGTGGTCGCGCAGCATCGATGGCTTGGATCCACAATTGCGGCCCCCGGTGCGGCCGATCAAAGGTCAGATGCTCGCGTTGCGCACGGATCCGGCTGCGCCGCTGTTGACCCACGTGGTTTGGGCGCCCGGCGCCTACCTCGTGCCGCGCCGGGACGGGCGCCTGCTGGTGGGCGCCACGGTCGAGGAAAAAGGCTACGACACCTCGCTCACGGCGGGCGGCATGCTGAGCCTGCTGGAAGCGGCCTGGCGGGCGGTGCCCGCGATCGAGGACCTGCCGATCGATGAGATGTGGGTCGGTCATCGGCCCGGCAGCCGCGACGACGCACCGATCCTCGGCGCAGGGCCGATCGACGGGCTCATTTATGCCACCGGACACCATCGCAACGGAATTCTGCTGGCGCCCATCACCGCCGACACGATCGCGCGCCTCGCGCTCGATGGCGTCGTCGATGCGGCGATCCGCCCGTTCGGCATCGAGCGGTTTGGCTCGTTTCCTGCCGCTGCAGAATAAGGAGAGATAAATGGCGCAAACCGCTGCTGAGGCAAACATCCGGGTCAACGGACAAGCCGAACCGCTGATGGTCGCGACGCTGGCCGGCTTGCTCGAAGAAAAGGCGGTCGACACCCGCCAACGCGGCATCGCGGTCGCCGTCAACGGCGCCATCGTCCCGCGCGCGGCATGGCCGCAGACGCAGTTGCGCCCCGGCGACAGCGTCGAAATCGTGCGCGCCCGTCAGGGCGGCTAAGGAGCTCAGATGTCCGATCCCCTTATCATTGCCGGCCGCGAGTTCG
>DASYRS010000343.1:0-7698 GCA_036004205.1 Dongiaceae bacterium | reverse complement strand
ATTTCCATGAACGGATACCTGTTCCGGATCTCGTTGGCGCCGATCACGTCGAATTCGATGCCCTGTGCGCGCGCCATCGCGGCGACGTGGCGGTATTCGTCCATGCGCGCCGGGTTGTTGGCGAGGCGGATCGAGCCGGTGATGTGATAGTTGATCGGATAGCCGACCTCGTCGCCCAGCTTCGCATAGAGCTTGGAGGAGTGGCGCTGCAGCTTGATGATGTTCCACGAGGTGGAGAAGTTGGGGACATTGCCCGCCGCGTGCCAGGTCGAGCCGGAGGTCAGCTCGTTCATCTCCAGCAGCAAGCAATCGGTCCAGCCCATCTGCGCCAGATGATAGAGCGTGCTGCACCCGACAGCCCCGCCCCCGATGATGACCACGCGCGCGTGATCGGTCATGAATGTCTCCCCGTCCTTCTCTTCTCACAATGCGTTTTACACATTGCGCTCTTACTCTCAATCGTCATGGTCGTGCTTGGCACGACCATCCACGAGTTTGCCTGCCGCCATCCTGACTTGCCCATCGAAACTCGTGGATGGTCGGACCACGTCCGACCATGACGGTGGGAGCGAAAGTGGCTAGCGGGCAGTTCCTCAAACCTTCGGCCGCATCGCCTCGCGCGGCAGGCGTACCGGCAACTTGGCGCGGATCGCGTCGTCGACCGCTTCCGGCACGTGGCGCGGATAGTTGCGGTCGAGGATCAGCTTCACCTGCTTCATCGCCTTCTGCACGATGTTGGTCGAGCCCCGCTCCACCCATTCCTTGGGCGAGGTGCGGTCGCCGACGGTCGGATAGACGTAGTCGCGCTGCATCAGCCTGAGGGTCTGGTCGGAGCCGAGATAGTGGCCCGGCCCTTCCAGACAGACCTTCTTGATGGTCTCGAGCGACACCGTCTCGTCATTCACCTCGATGCCGCGGATGGTGCGCTGGGTCGCGCCCAGGATGTCGTTGTCGATGATGATGCTCTCCAGGCAGTAGCCGAGCAGGCTGGCATGCATGCCGGCGGATTCGTAGATCAGGTTCGCGCCCGCATTGCCGACCAGCGCGTGGTTGTACGCCTTCTCGTAGCCGGCCTGCGCGTCGGGGATCTTGGAATCCGTCATGCCCGAGGCGGTGCCGCCGGTGAAATCATAGAAATGGAACATCTGCGCGCAGCCGGAAGACAGCAGTGCCTGCTCCGGGCTGCCACCCGACATCGCGCCGGTGCGCAGGTCGGAGACGAACGGCCAGGTGCCGAAGATCGCCGGCGCGCCGGGTTTCAGCGCATTCACATAGATGAGGCCAACCAGGCATTCGGCGACCGCCTGCACGATCGTGCCGGCCAACGCCGCCGGAGAGGTCGCGCCCGCCTGGGCCGCGGACAGCAGCAGGACCGGCATGCCGCCTTCGACCGCCAGCTCCAGGCAACGGCAGGCGTCCTGCGCGAACTTGAGCGGCGGAACGACGAAGCAGTTGGACTGGCTGACAAACGGACGCGCGCGCCACTTGTCCTCGCCGCCCGCGATCATGTGCAGCATCTCGAGCGAGGCCTGCAGGTGCTTGGGGTCGACCCAGCTCGCGCCGACATGCTTGCTGGTCCCCATCACGCTGGCATAGCAGGTGTTGAAATCCATCTCGAACGGATCGGGCAGGTCGCGGCACACCACGGCACGCTGGAAGAAATGGATGTGCTCCATCTCGTCTACGATGCGCGCGATGTCGTAGAGGTCCTTGGTCGTGCTCTCGCGGTATTCGCCGGTCAGCGGATCGACGATGTGCACGGCGGCACCGGCGGTGCCGAAATAGACCTTCTTGCCCCACGGCTCCATGTCGAACTTCGGATCCTGGCCGCACAGCGGGAACTTGCGCGCCGCCATCGCGATGGTGTCCTCGACCAGCGCGCGGGGGAAGGTCAGCCGCCCATTCGAACCCATGACGGCGCCGACCCGGGTCATCGCCTCGATGCCGGTCGGGATCGCGTCGGCGAAGCCAACCTGTTCCAGCACATCGAGCGCCGCCTGGTGGATGCGCTGCTGGTCCGCCTCGGTCAGCGGCTTATAGTTGCCGCCGCTCATCCCCGGCCAGACCGGGCGCTCATTCATGGCGAGCGGCGCCGCGCGCAACGCCCGACGCGCCTCCCGCCCGCCGCGGCGCGGAGATTCAGCTTGAACGACACTCATTTGACGGCCCTCACCCAGAATTCAACTCGGCGCTGATTTTCCCTTGAAATCAAAGGGTCAACAAGCGAGACTATTTCACGCTTTCATGAATCGGATTCATGGATCATGGCTGGCCGCGAGCTTCCACCGCTTTCCGCCCTGCGCGCCTTCGAGGCCGCCGCCCGGCATATGAGCTTCCGGGTCGCGGCGGAGGAGCTGGGCCTCACACAATCCGCCATTTCGCACCAGGTCGCGGCGCTGGAGCAGCATTTCGGCGCGAGGCTGTTCGACCGCGCCGGCCGCCGCATCGCCTTGAGCGAGCCGGGGCGCCTGCTGTTCCCCCTGGTGCGCGACGGCTTCGACCGGCTGACCCAGGGCGCTGACCTCTTGCGCCGGTCGCGCCTCACCGACGATCTGCGGGTCCAGGTTTATGTGACGGTCGCCGTGCGCTGGCTGATCCCGCGGCTCCACCGGTTCCAGAGCGCCAACCCGAACGTGGTGGTGCGCATCAACACCAGCGTCTCGGATTGGGAGTTCGACCCCGACATCGCCGATCTCGGCCTCATCTGCACGCCCGCGCCCGACCGGCAGGGCCTGTACTACGACCTGCTGTTCGAGGCGCTCCTGTTCCCGGTCTGCACGCCCGGCGTGGCGCAAAGCGGCCTTGGCCTGCGCCAGCCGGTCGACCTCGTGAACCATGCCTTGCTGCAGGTCTATACGACCGCCAACGACTGGCAGCTCTGGCTCGAGGCGGCGGGCGTGCCGAACCTCAGGGGCCGCGCGGCGCCGCAATTCGATTCCTACCTGCTCGCGATCGAGGCGGCCCTGGACGGCCAGGGCGTCGCCCTCGCCCCGCATTTCATGGTGGCGGAGGACCTGAAACTCGGCCGCCTGGTCCGCCCCTTCGCGGTCGAGGTGCGCCAGCCGGCCCGCTGGTACCTGGTCTGCCCGGCTGAGCGCCGCAACGAGCGCACCATCGAGGCCTTCCGGGTCTGGCTGAAGAACGAGGTCGCCGGCGATCCGGCGATGTTGCGGGCGGCGTAGGGATTTCTCAGCCAGCTCAAATGCTTGGCGGACGGAAGCGGATCGCCGGCGGGGCTGTCCGCGGCGAACCTGCCCTTGCAAAAACCCCGCTATTTCCCTAGCTTCCCGCTCGACTTCCGGTGGCCGGCGGGGTGTAGCTCAGCCTGGTAGAGTACCTGCTTTGGGAGCAGGGTGTCGCTGGTTCGAATCCAGTCACCCCGACCATCCGGTAAAGATTGGTGTTTCTGGGGAGCGATTGATGCAAGTGCGGATCTACCAGCCGGCGCGCAACGCGATGCAGTCGGGCAAGGGCGGCACCAAGCAATGGGTGCTGCAATTCGTCTCCGCCGTGAAACGCGAAGCCGACCCCCTGATGGGCTGGACTTCGTCCGACAACACGCGCCAGCAGGTGAGCCTGAAGTTCGACACCAAGGAAGAGGCGATCGCCTACGCCCAGCGCGAGGGCTACGCCTATGTGGTGGAAGAACCGAAGCCCCGCCGCCTGCAGACCAGAGCCTACGCCGACAATTTCAAGTATGATCGCGTCGGCCGCTGGACCCATTGACGGTGGCACCCGGCGAGACCCCGTAGCTCAGAGGATAGAGCAACTGCCTTCTAAGCAGTAGGCCGCTGGTTCGAATCCAGCCGGGGTCGCCATTGTAGATCGGTGAGTTCGTGCGTTCACTTCGCGCGAAGGATGAGCCGGCGTTTCGCCGCAGCTGCTCCTGAGAACAGCGTCGCCAAATTATTCCTGGATGGACGGAACTGAACGCGCCCCAAGCTGTTCTTGTTGCCGACGCATTGGGGGCCGACCATGGAACAATATTTCGTTCTGGTTCTTACCCGCGTTGGCGAAAGCTGGGTGGGGCACTCAGGAGATTTTCCACATCTGCGGATCAAGGGCTCGTCGCCGGAGCAGATCTATTCCGAGGCGGCGCACGCCATCCGGATGGAAGTTCACAAGCTGCGATCGGCCGGTCGGCCCTTGCCGCGTTTTCGGTCCTATGCGGACGTGCGTGTCGACGACACCTTTGCGCGCGAGCGCGGCATCCACTGGACCAGCGCCATCGTTCGAATGATACCGCTTCCGCCGCTGTTGCAGACGATCGTCAATCCTGCTCCAGAACCGGCGCTGGATGGCACGAGCAATGCGGCGACGCCAGTTCGCGCGCCGCTGCCGCGAGCCAGCTAGCTACATTCCGCCCGCTTCCGATAAAGCCTGAGGGACAATCGGGAAGGTTTGCTGCACATTTCTCCGCCCGCTTCGCCGCCCTGACTCGCCCGGCGAAACCGCGTTTTTCATCTTGTGCCTGAAAATGCAGCGATCATAATCCGGCGTCGGCCATTCGGCCGCGCGCTCCTTCGCTCGTTGAGCAGATGGGAGACATCGATGACACACTACATCGCGATTTTTGTTGCCGCGGAAAGCGGCGGATGGCGCGCCCTGTTCCCCGACGTGCCCGACTGCGAAGCTGAGGCATACGGATTGGCGCGGGCGAAGGACGCCGCAGCGACGTCGCTAGTTCAGCATGCGAAAGCGAGCGGAGGTGTATTGCCCTCGCCGCGCACATTGGAAGAGATCGAACGCGACGGGCCGTGGCTGAGCCAAAACGGCATCGATCTCTCCAAGGCTATCGTCACCATTGTGCCTTGGCCAGACGGTCCCTTCGGAGACCCGCAATAACCTGAAGCGATCGACGCTGCGCGCGGCTGAACTTTCAGCTAAGCTCCCCGCCGGGGGGCTACCTTGCCGGATCAGTCTGAAGCCACCGCTGGCATCGGGGAAACACGGGCCGCATCCATCGTCCATCGACCGCGCGCACTTGCGCCGCGGCCGCTGTGGCTATGGTCCGATCTTGCCATAGCGGGCTCGCTGGCGGCGCTGTTGCCGGTGTCGTGGCTGTTGCCGGAACACACTTGGTCACTGCTGTGCCGCGCGCTGGCGCGCGTGCCGGGGTTGGCCGACCGGGCGATGCTCGGTCGCACGGCCGGCATCATCCGGGCAGTCCTGAATGAACCGGCGGAGCGCGCGGCCGCGATCGCCTGCGATCTTCAGGCGGCCGTCTATGAACTTCGCATGCAGAACCTGCGCGCCTGGCGGCCCGGCGGATGGCGGCCCAACATCGCGCTGGATGGCGAGGATCATCTCTTGCGCGCTCGCGCCCGTGGCAAGGGCGCGGTCCTGTGGGTCGCGCATTTCGCCTTCAACAGCAACATCACCAAGATCGCGCTGCACCGCCGCGGATATCCCGTCTCGCACTTGAGCCGGCCGGAGCATGGCTTTTCGAAGACCCGGCTCGGCATCGCTCTTCTCAATCAGGTGCGCTGCATTCCGGAGGACCGATGCCTCGCGCGGCGCATCGTGTTCGACCGGAGCACGCCGCAGGGCGCCATGCGCGCGATGATGCGGCGGCTGCAGGCCGGCGACATCGTTTCCATCACCGCCGGCGCATGGGAAGGAACTGACTTGGCGGAGGGGCCGCTGCTCGGGGGGCGGCTTGCGGTCGCGCTTGGAGCGCCCCGCCTCGCCGCCCTGACCGGCGCGGAACTTCTGCCCGTGTTTTCGGTCCGCGATCCCAAGGTTGGGTTTCGCACGGTCATCGAGCCGCCGATTGCGCTCCCCGCTGGACGAAGGCCGGAGGAGCGCTGCGCCGCCGCGACGGCGGAATATCTGCGTCGTCACGAGTACTGGGTGCGGACGTTTCCGGATCAGTGGCGTGGCTGGAAGGAATGGCGGCGGGCATGATCGCAGCCACTCCCATGAGTCCGGCAGGCGGGATCGGGGCCAGCCTCGCTTACCTGGCGGCAATCGTCGCGGCGGGCGGCGGCGAGGTCGTGATGCCCGACTCCACGGCCCGCGAATTGTCGGCGGCGGCCGACGCCTGGCGGCCGGTTCCTGCCCCCATTGGCATGGTTGCCTTGCCGTGCGCCCTGTCCGCGGCGCGTTGGCATCTGGAGCAGCTGCTTTCGACCGCAGCGCACGACGCGACGATGCGCGCGAAGCGCCTGCTCCACGCACGCTTCCTCGGATATCTGCTGAGCCCGGACCAGTCGCAGTTCAGGCCGCTGGTGACGATCTTGATCCCCGTGCATGACCGCGCCGCCCTGTGCGCGGAAGCGGTGCAAAGCTGTCTTGCGCAAACCTGGCGGCCGATCGAGATCCTGGTGGTGGACGACGGATCGACCGACGATCTCGCTTCAACCCTGCTGCCGTACGGCGACGCGGTGCGGCTGTTGCACAAGCCGAACGGCGGCGTCTCCAGCGCGCGCAACATGGGGATCGCCGCGGCGTGCGGCGACTTCATCCATTTTCTCGATTCCGACAATCTGCTGTTGCTCGATGCGATCGCTGCGAAGGTCGAGGCGTTTGCCGCAGTCGCCGACGCCGACCTATGCTACGGCGTGGCCCTGATCAGGGGAGCGAACGGAAAGGCACATCTCTCGAATCACGTGCCGGACGGATCGCGGCAATGTCCGACGCGCAATCTGATGGCGGCGGTGGCGAGAGCCTATCCATTCTTCGTCTCGACCGTCATGATGGCGCGCTGGGCCGCCCGGGATGGCGTCGCGTTCGAAGAGGATCTGCGCTCGGCCGAGGATCTGCGCTACTGGGCGGCCCTCGCGCGGCGCGGCACGAAAGTCATCGGGTTCTGGCGTCCCTTGATGGTCCGCCGGACCCACCCAAAGTCTCTGGGAGGGCGGCATAGTCCGTTTCCGGACTCGCGCGTGATCGCGCGGCTGCGTAACCTGCGCGATACGCTCGTGCATCGCGAGCACTGGCAGCATGCCGGCGGCTTCCATAACCAGATCCTGAGTCGACACGTCATCGATCCGATCACGATCGAGCTGACCGGCGCGGTGAAGCAAACGGTCGATGAGTTGCTGACTGCTGTCGATCAGTTGGCGGATGGAGATCGATGGGCAGGCCACAGCGCCTTGCCGGTGCTGGCCGACCTTCGCGCTCAATACCGATGGCACATGCGGGACCGCCGGATATCGAGCCGGCAAGATGCGGGCAGCCGGCTTCTCGCCGACCTCGATCGCGCCGTCTCGAATGCGATGGCGCGTGCGCCGGGCCTCACTCCGCAGGATGTTGCATTCTGGCTCGCTGGAGAGGGCCGGTCGCCGGACGGGACGATCCGGCAATTTCTGGCCGCATTGGGCCCTTGGAAACGAGGCGCGCGACGCAAGTGCGCCGAAGCCAACGCGATTCTGCGACACCTTCCCTATGTTCCATCGGCCCGGGACGTCGCCCGCTACCGCGGGGTTCGACGATGGTTCGGCGCCACGGTGGCACGTGCGGTGCTGCGCATCTTTCCTGTGACAAGACCCGCCACGGCAGAGCCACGGCCGCGCTGAACTCCGCACGACCGGGAACCTCTCTTTCGGCCCGGTGTTCGTTTGTTCAGTCATAGCAGGTGCCGCCGTGGGCATGGTTTACACTGACGATCTGGACGGTTGTTCCGTCCTCGTGGTCGAAGACGACATCGTTACCGCCATCGACACTACCTCCATCATTGAAATGGCAGGCGGCAGG
>DASYRS010000342.1:0-4266 GCA_036004205.1 Dongiaceae bacterium | reverse complement strand
AGGGCGACGGCCTGCCGATCGGCGCGCTCGGCATCATCGCCATCGACAATCCGATGTGTGCGGCGACGGGGCACCGCATCTGCAACGACTGCATGAAGTCGTGCATCTACCAGAAGCAGGACCCGGTCGATATTCCTCAAGCCGAAACGCGGTCTTTGAAGGATGTCCTCGGCCTGCCCTGGGGCTTCGAGATCTATGGCCTGCTGACGCGCTGGAACCCGCTCAACATCCATGCACCGGTCGCCAAGCCTGCCAGCGGCCGCAAGGTGCTGGTGGTGGGCCTCGGCCCCGCCGGCTACACGCTGTCGCATTATCTGCTGAATGACGGCCACACCGTGGTCGCGATCGATGGCCTGAAGATCGAGCCTTTGGATAGCGCCCTCTCCGGTGTGAAACCGGACGGCGCGCGCGCGCCGTTCAGGCCGATCCGGCATCTCAGCGAATTGCAGGAAGACCTCAACGACCGCGTGATGGCGGGCTTCGGCGGCGTCGCCGAATACGGCATCACGGTGCGGTGGGACAAGAACTTCCTCAAGATCATCCGCCTGCTGCTGGAGCGGCGCGCGAGCTTCGCTATGTTCGGCGGCGTGCGCTTCGGCGGCACCATCACCGCGGAGCAGGCATTCGAGATGGGCTTCGACCATGTCGCGCTGGCGCTCGGCGCCGGCAAGCCGACCTTGCTGTCGATCCCCGGCGGCCTTTCGCGCGGCGTGCGCATGGCGTCGGACTTCCTGATGGCGCTGCAGCGGACCGGCGCCGCCAAGCAGGATTCGATCGCGAACCTGCAGCTGCGTTTGCCGAGCGTGGTGATCGGCGGCGGCCTGACCGCGATCGACACCGCGACCGAGGCGATGGCCTATTACCCGGTGCAGGTCGAGAAGTTCCTGAAGCGCTACGAAATCCTGGCCGCCGAGCATGGCGCCGAAGGCGTGCGCGCGAAACTCTCCGCGATCGAGCTGGAAGTGGCCGACGAGTTCATCGCTCACGCCAAGGCATTCCGCGCCGAGCGCGCGCGGGCCGCGGCGGCGGGCGAAAGCTCGAAGCTCTCCAAGCTGATCGACGGCTGGGGCGGCGTGACCATTGCATACCGGCGCCGTTTGATCGATTCGCCCTCCTACACGCTGAACCACGAGGAAGTGGAAAAGGCGATGGAGGAAGGCATCCGCTTCGCCGAAGGCCTGACCCCCACGCGGATCGACCAGGACGCGACCGGCCATGCCGAGCGCATCCACTTCAAGAACGGCGAAGGCGCCACGCTCTCCTTCCCCGCGCGCGCCGTGCTGGTGGCGGCGGGCACGCGGCCCAACACCGTGCTGGCGCGCGAGGATACCGAGAACTTCAAGGTCGACGGGCAGTATTTCCAGGCACTGGACGACGAGGGCGCGGTGGTGAAGCCGGAAAGGCTCGCCAAGCCATCGGAGGTACGGGTCATCACCGAGATGCGGCCCGATGGCCGCACCGTCAGCTTCTTCGGCGACCTGCATCCCTCCTTCGCCGGCAACGTGGTGAAGGCGATGGGCGGCGCCAAGCTCGGCTGGCCGGTGGTCTCGCAATCCCTGGCGCGCCTGCCGGCCGCCGCAAATACCGATCACGCCAAGTTCCTGGGCGATCTCAATCGCCGCCTGCGCGCGAAGATCCGCACCGTCAACCGCCTGACGCCCACCATCGTCGAAGTGGTGGTGGAAGCGCCGCAAGCCGCCGCCAATTTCCTGCCCGGCGAGTTCTATCGCCTGCAGAATTTCGAGACCCTGGCGCCGAAGACGCGCGATACGCGCCTGACCATGGAGGGCCTCGCCCTCACCGGCGCCTGGACCGACGTGAAGGAGGGCCTGGTCGGCCTGATCGTGCTCGAGATGGGCGGATCGTCGGAGCTGTGCGCCTGGCTGCAGCCGAACGAGCCGGTGATCCTGATGGGCCCGACCGGCACGCCGACCGAAACGCCGGCGGGCGAGACCGTATTGCTGGCGGGCGGCGGGCTCGGCAACGCGGTTTTGTTTTCCATCGGCCGGGCGCTGAAGGCCGCCGGATCGAAAGTGGTCTATTTCGCCGGCTACAAGAAGCTGCAGGACCGCTACAAGGTCGAGGAGATCGAAGCGGCCTCGGACGTCGTGATCTGGGCCAGCGACGAAGGGCCCGGCTTCACCGCCGACCGGCCGCAGGACAAGACCTTTGTCGGCAACATCGTGCAGGCGATCCTCAGCTACGCGAAGGGCGAGCTCGGCGAAACCGCGATCAAGATCGAGGATGTCGACCGCATCATCGCGATCGGCTCCGACGGCATGATGAATGCCGTGGCGCGGGCGCGGCATGAGGTGCTGAAGCCGTACCTCAAAGCCTCGCATTGCGCGATCGGCTCCATCAACTCGCCGATGCAATGCATGATGAAAGAGGTCTGCGCCCAGTGCCTGCAGCCGCACAAGGACCCGGTGACGGGGGAGGAAACCGTGGTGTTCTCCTGCTTCAACCAGGACCAGAAGCTGGACGAGGTGGATTTCGGCGCCCTGCGCCAGCGCTTGGGCCAGAACTCGGTCCATGAGAAGCTGACCGTGCAGTGGATCGATCATTCGCTGAAGCAGTTGGACGAGAAGCGCGCCACTGCGTGAAAGAAATGGACGGCTTAACAAGCCGGTCCGGAACGACCACATATAGCCTATTCGCGACAGAGGCTCGGTCGCTTTCAGGCGATCCCGGGTCGCGGCAATAGCAGCCCGGCAACCCTGCCGGCCTTAAGGATTTGACCCGAGAAGGCGGCGTCCTGTCGGGATGCCGGATCGAAGGTATGGCTGACGGCCCAAAGACCCTGTTCATTGCTTGCGGTGCCCTCGCCCGGGAGTTCCTGGCGGTGAGCAAGGCGAGTGGCTGGGACGACAGGGTCGAGATCACTTGCCTGCCGGCGATCTGGCACAACCGGCCGGAAAAGATCGCGCCGGGCGTGCAGCGCAAGATCAGGGCCGGGCGAAAGAAGTTCGACCGGATCTTCGTGCTCTATGGCGATTGCGGCACGCAGGGCGAGCTGGACCGCGTTCTGGCCGAAGAGGGCGTGGAACGGATCGACGGGCCGCACTGCTATCAGTGGTTCGCGGGGACTGCCGACTTCGAGAAGATGATGGATGACGAGCCGGGCACGTTCTTCCTGACCGATTACCTGGCGCGTCATTTCGAGCGGCTGATCTGGCAGGGCTTCGGGATCGAAAAGCATCCGGAATTGCTCGAGGCCTATTTCGGAAATTACCGCAAGCTGGTCTATCTGGCGCAGACCGACGACGAAGACCTGCTGAGGCGGGCTAAGGCGGCGGCGGAGAAGCTGAACCTGGAGTTCGTGCTGCGCCGGGGCGGCTATGGCGAGTTCGCGGACTTCATGAAAGCGAAGATGGCGTAAGGGGCAATCATGGCGCAGTTGACGGTGGTTTACTGGCGGGACATTCCGGCCCAGGTGATCGTGAAAAAGGGCCGCGAGAGCGCCAAGGTGCAGTTGACCGAGCGCTTCGAGAAAGCGATCGACCGCGCCGCCATGCGCGCCAACCTGCGCGACACCGACTCGTACCTGGCAGAATGGCGCCGCGCGGCGCCGATCGAAGTGGGCGACGAATTGCAGGCTGAAGCCGATAAGAAAGCCGCCGAGCTGGAGACCGCGTTCGACGAAGCCAAGCTGAAGACGCTGGTTGAGAGCGGCGGCGTGGAGAAGGCCTAGATGAAGCGCTTCGGCCGCAAGTTGTCGCAACCCGTCTCAAATAAGTGCCCTTCTCCCCTTGAGGGAGAAGGATACGGAGCCTTGGCGAGCGGCAGCGAGCCTAGGCGCAGTTGGATGAGGGGTAGCGCGGCGACAACCGCGCGCCTGCGGCGCGGCCCCCTCACCCGGCTCCGGCTAAGCTCACTGCGTTCGCTAAGCCTCCGCATCCCTCTCCCTCGGGGGGAGAGGGGCAGCGTTATGGGGAGGGCATAGAGAATGTACTCCGTCCGCCTCTGGTCCGTGCGCCATGCCAAGGGCCTTAACGCGTTCTATCGCGCGTTTGAGAAGGCGCTGATCGCGCTGCATCCGCTGTGGAACAAGATCGGCTACGAGAGGCTCGAGAAGCCGTTCGAGAATCTGGAGAAGGCCACCAAGGGCTTCCTGTTCGATTGCCAGATGTGCGGGCAATGCGCCCTCTCCTCGACCGGCATGTCGTGCCCGATGAACTGCCCGAAGAACCTGCGCAACGGCCCCTGCGGCGGAGTGCGCGACAATGGGCATTGCGAAGTGAAGCCGGAGATGAAGTGCGTCTGGGT
>DASYRS010000341.1:0-8461 GCA_036004205.1 Dongiaceae bacterium | reverse complement strand
ACCGCTGCGCCGGTAGAGATCGAGGATGCGCTTCACGTCGGCCTGGACCCGCGCCTGGGTATAGACGACGCGCGGTCGCAACTGGACCTCCTGCTGCAGCGCGTCGTCGTCGATGCGCTTGTTCCCCTCGAACGCCAGCTTGTTGATGATCGGGTTCTCGGTCACCTGCACGACCAGCGCATCGCCGTCGCGCCGGAAATTGACGTCGGCGAACAGGCCGGTGCCGAACAGGTTCTTCAGCGCCTGATCGATGCGCTTGGCATCGAACGGATCGCCCGGATTGATCTGCATATAGGACCGGACGGTCTCCGGCTCGATACGCTGGTTGCCCTCGATTCGGATCTCCTGAATCGGGTCCCCGGAGGAGATGGACTGCGCGATTGCTCCAGGCATGGCCACGGCGAGGGTGCAGAAAAGCACCCCTGCGATTAGCGCAAGCCTTTGAACAAACGCCATTTTGTAAGTACCCCCTAGGTGAACAGGGCTCTCAATTTACCGATCACGTCCAGAAAAACCAAGTCGTTCCAGGTCGCGAACAGCATTAGCCCTAGCACAAAGGCGATACCGATGCGGAACCCCCATTCCTGGGTTCGCTCGCCGAGCGGTTTTCCCCGCGCCGCTTCAATCCCGTAATAGGTCAGATGCCCGCCATCGAGCAGCGGGATGGGGAACAGATTGACCAGACCCAAATTGACCGAGAGCATCGCCGCGAAGTGGATCAGTGACCACAGCCCGATTTGCGCGATCTCGCCGGAGAGGTAGCCGATACGCAGGACCCCCCCGAGTTCGTTGGCCGGCCGAACGCCCGTGATCATCTGCCAGACGCCCTTCAGCATGAGGGCGCTGACTTCGAACACGCGCTTGACGCCTTCTTTCGCGGCGTCCAGCGGGCCGAGCTCGATCCGATCCGCTTTGCCTGCGGCTGCGATGCCAAGCCGCCCCAGGCGCACCTCGTTGCCCAGAGGGTCTTTCTGGACGCTGACGATCGGACGCGCGTGGACCGTCTGGACAATGCCGTCGCGCGAGAAGGCGATGGCGATCTCCTGGTCGAGATTGAGCTGCACGAACTCCCGGATTTCGTCGAAATCACCGATCGCGGTCCCGTTGAGAGAGACGATCCGGTCTCCAGACTGCAAGCCGGCCGCGGAGGCCGCCGATCCGGGGCTGACCTCGCCGATGATGGGGGCCGCGACGTCCTTGCCGTGGACCGCGAAAATCGTGGCGAAGATCACGGCGGCGAACAGATAGTTCGCGATCGGCCCGGCGGCGACGATCGCCATGCGGCGCCACACGCTCTTGAAGTCGAAGGCGACCTTTCGGTCGGCCTCGGTCATCGCCTTGCCGGCCTCGCCTTCGAGCAGATTGGCGCCCTGGCCGAACATCTTGACGTAGCCGCCGAGCGGTACGGCGCTGACCTTCCAGCGGGTGCCATGGGAATCTGTTCGTCCGAACAGTTCCGGCCCGAAGCCGATGGAGAACACCTCCACCCTGACGCCGCACCAGCGCGCGACGATGTAATGTCCGTATTCGTGGACGAACACCAGCACTGTCAGCAGCGCCAGAAACCAGAAGCCGTATTGGGGGATCGCTGCCAGAGTTTGCATGATGCGGTTGGTCCGGGGTTCGGGTTAACGCAACGTCAGTCGGTGGTATTCCTACGGCGAGCGGCGACCGCGTCGCTCGCGCGCCGCCTGGCTTCGGCATCCAAAGCCAGGACTTGATCCAGCCGCTCGATCTGGCCACCCGGCAGTTCGCTCAGCACCTGCTCGGCGATCGCGGCGATGTCGGTGAAGCGGATCTGGCGTCCCAGGAACGCGGCGACCGCGACTTCGTTGGCCGCATTCAGCACGGAGCTTGCGCCTCCGCCCGCCCGCAGCGTCTGGCGCGCGATCCGCAGCGCCGGGAAACGCGTCTCATCGGGCGCTTCGAATGTTAGCTGCTTGACCTTGCTGAAGTCTAAACGGTCCGCCGGCGCCGCGATGCGCTTCGGCCAGCCCAGGGCATAGGCGATCGGTGTGCGCATGTCCGGGCTGCCGAGCTGCGCCAGAACCGATCCATCGCGGTACGCCACCATGCTGTGAATGACCGACTGCGGATGCACCAGGATCTCGATCTGGGAGTCCGGCAGGCCGAACAGATAGTGCGCCTCGATCAGCTCCAGGCCCTTGTTCATCATGGTGGCGGAATCGACGGAGATCTTCGCGCCCATGCTCCAATTGGGATGGGCGACCGCCTGCTCGGGCGTCATCTCCGCCATGTCCGCCAGCGATTTCTGACGGAACGGCCCGCCCGAGGCGGTGAGGATGATCTTTTCGACCGCTTCCGCGTTGTTCTGCTCCAGGCACTGGAAGATCGCGCTGTGCTCGGAATCGACCGGCACCATGATGGCGTTGCATCGCACCACCTCGCGCATCACCACGGAGCCGGCGCAGACCAGCGTCTCCTTGTTGGCAAGGCCGATGACGGCGCCGCGCTTGATCGCCGCCAAGGTGGGCTCCAGGCCGGCAGCACCGACGATGGCCGACATCACCCATTCGGCGGGACGCGCGGCGGCTTCGATGACAGCGGCGCGGCCGGCGGCGACTTCCGTCCCCGTTCCAGCCAGGGCGTCCTTGACCGTGCGGTAGTGAGCCTCGTTTCCGATCGCGACGAAGCGCGGCCGCAAGGCCTTCGCCTGGTCGATCAGCAGGGCTGCATTCTCCTGAGCGGTCAGGGCCTCGACCGCATAGGCGGCGGGGTCGCGGGAGATGATATCGATCGTGTTGCGGCCGACCGATCCGGTCGAGCCCAGGATGGCGACGCGGCGCGGCGCAGGCGCGGGCTTAAGGGCCTCTCTCGTCACCATGCCAACACGCTGCCTCCCGCCCACTCATTTGCGACTACTACAGCTACCGCCACCGCCAGCAGGCCGTCGACGCGGTCCAATACGCCGCCGTGCCCGGGGATGATTTGGCTGGTGTCCTTGACGCCAAAATGCCGCTTAAATGCTGATTCCACAAGGTCTCCGGCCTGTTCCACAAGGCCTAAGGCGGCGCTCAACAGAGTTAACATCCACACATTAGTGTGATTTAGCACAAATGCCGTCAATAGTCCTATGAGGGCCGCTCCGGCGACCGCGCCGCCCAATCCGGACCAGGTCTTGTTGGGGCTGATCCGCGGCGCGAGCTTCGGCCCGCCGACATTCCGGCCGACCAGGTAGCCGCCGGTATCGGCTGCTACCACCAGGGCCACGATCCAAACGATCGTCGCAAGACCCGCCGGGCTATCCCGCAGCAGGATCAGCACCACCGGCGGCACGGTCACGTAGGGGATCCCGGCGATGTACCACGCGGCTCGCTGCCGGTCGGACACCAAGCTGACGATCGCCAGGACCACCAAACCCGCCAATATCACCATCCACGCATTCCCGGACGACCAGTCGCCGACCGGAGCCCTCCAGACGGCTAGTACGGCCGTTACGGCAGAGACCGCTGTCAGGATCCTCCAACCGGGGGCGGACGGCGCCGGCACCGGCTTTATCTGGCATGGGCTCCGGACGGTGGCGACAACGGATGTCCACTCCCAGGCCATCGCTGCGGCAAACATGGCAATCAGGATGTTGAACCACGGCGGCCCGAGCATGATGGCCGCGATCACCACCGGCAGCAGAACGGCCGCCGACAGGGTGCGCTTCTGGAGATTGGAGAGGCCGGCAGAACGACCCAACGGTGGGCGGTCAGCCGGCTGCGCCATATCGCCGCTTCCGGCCGCCGAATTCGACGATGGCGGATTTCAGGTCCTCGCCCGCGAAATCCGGCCACAGCTTGTCCATGAAGATGTATTCGGCATAGGCGCTCTGCCACAGCAGGAAATTGCTGATCCGCTTCTCGCCGCTGGTGCGGATCACCAAATCCGGGTCCGGAATGTCGGCGGTGAACAGGCGGCGCTGGAACGCCTCTTCGTCGATGCTCTCGGGGTCCAGCGTGCCGTCGCGCGCCGCTTCGGCCAGCTGCTGGGCCGCGCGCACGATTTCGGCGCGGCCGCCGTAACTGAGTGCGACGGTCAAATTGAGGCGCGTGTTGGCGGCCGTGCGCCCCTCCGCCTCCTCGATCAGGCGGATGATATCGGCGGACAGCCGGCCGCGATCGCCGATCACCCGCAGGCGGACGCCGTTGCGGTCGATCTCCGCGATCTCGCGCCGGAGGTAGAGCCGCAGCAATCCCATGAGGTCGGTGACTTCCGCGGCCGGCCGCTTCCAGTTCTCCGAGGAGAAGCCGAAGACAGTCAGGTAGCCGACACCGTACTCGGCCGAGGCACGGACCACGCGGCGCAGCGCTTCGGCGCCTTCGCGGTGGCCGACGGTACGAGGCAGGCCACGCGCCTTGGCCCAGCGCCCGTTGCCATCCATGATGATGGCGACGTGGCGCGGGACGGCACCGCCGTCCGACGCATCCGCCGCCGTTCCAATCTTGACCGCCGTGGAGATCGGCTGGCTCACATCAGACCTGCATGATCTCTTTTTCTTTGGAGGCGAGCGCGTCGTCGACCTTCTTCACATGCTCGTCGGTCAGCTTCTGCATCTGGTCGTGCAGGGTGCGATGCTCGTCCTCGGAGATCTTGCCGTCCTTTTCCTGCTTCTTCAGCGATTCCATGCCGTCGCGCCGGACGTTGCGCACGGCGATGCGCGCCTGCTCGGCATATTTGTGGGCGATCTTGGTCAGCTCGGTGCGGCGCTCCTGGCTGAGCTCGGGGATCGGCACGCGCACCAGCTGGCCGTCGCTGGCGGGGTTGAGGCCGAGGCCGCCATCGCGGATCGCCTTCTCGACCGCGCCGACCAGCGAGCGGTCCCAGACATTGACCGTGATTATGCGCGGCTCCGGCACGTTGACGGTGCCGACCTGGTTCAGCGGCATCGGGCTGCCATAGGCCTGAACCACCACCTGGTCGAGCAGATGCGCCGAGGCGCGGCCGGTCCGGAGGCCGCCGAATTCCTTGCGCAGCGCTTCCAATGCGCCGTCCATACGGCGGCTGAACTCGTTCAATCTGGCGTCAGTCATGATGCGTCACCCTGACAGTTCCCCTGTGATTGCTGATCGGCGCCGTTACCCGTTCGCGGCCCGGGCCGGCACGTCGCCGATGATGGTATGCATGCCTTCGCCCAGCATGACCCGCGCGAAGTTGCCAGGCTTGTGGATCGAGAAGACGATGATCGGAATCTTGTTCTCGCGCGCGAGCGAGATCGCGGCGGCGTCCATGACCTTCAAATCGCGCGACAGCACATCGTGGTGCGTCATGCGCGGGAAATGGGTGGCGTCCGGGTGCAGCTTCGGATCGGCGCTGTAGACGCCGTCGACCTTGGTCCCCTTCAGCAGCGCCTCACACCCCATCTCGGACGCGCGCAGTGCCGCCGCCGTATCGGTGGTGAAGAACGGGTTGCCGGTGCCGGCGGCGAAGATCACCACCCGCCCCTTTTCCAGATGGCGGATGGCGCGCCGGCGGATATAGGGCTCGGCGATCGCCTGCATCGAAATGGCGGATTGCACCCGGGTATGGACGCCGATCTGCTCCAGCGCATTCTGCATGGCGAGGGCGTTCATGACCGTCGCCAGCATGCCGACATAGTCGGCGGAAGCGCGCTGCATGCCCTGCGAGGCGCCCGCCAGACCGCGGAAGATGTTGCCGCCGCCAATGACAAGGCAGCATTCCACGCCGAGGGCGTGGACCTGCTTCACCTCTTCGGCGACGCGGTTGATGGTGGCGGGATCGAGGCCGAACTCACGCTGCCCCATCAGGGCCTCGCCAGAAATTTTCAGCAAGACCCGCTTGTAGAGCAGTTTCGTGGGTTCTTCCGTCACCATCCGCCGATCTCCCACCCAGTCAGTCCGAGTCGCCCGAGGACGCTATTGAGCCGCGTCCGCCTGCTCCTTGTCGATGCCCTCGCCGAGGGCAAAGCGCACGAAGCCAGTAATCTTCACTGGCGCGCCAAGTTCCTTGCCCGCCTTCTCGACCGCCTGCTTCACGCGCAGATCCTGATCGTGGACATAGACCTGCTCGAGCAGCACCACTTCCTCATAATACTTGCGCAAGCGCCCTTCGACCATCTTGCCGATGATCTCAGCGGGCTTGCCCGACGCCTTGGCCTGCTCGGCCAGGACGGCGCGCTCGCGCTCGAGCATGACCGGATCGACCGCGTCGATGGTCAGGGCCTGCGGATTGGTCGCCGCGACATGCATCGCGATCTGCTTGCCCAACGTCCCCAGCTTGGCCTTGTCGCCAGGCGCCTCGACACCGACCAGGACACCTATCTTACCCAACCCCGGAACCACGGCATTGTGCATGTAGGCGGCCACCGCACCGTTGCTAACGCTGAGCTTCGCCGTGCGGCGGAGCTGCATGTTCTCCCCGATGGTGGCGACCAATTGCGTCAGCTTTTCGGCAACGGTCAGGCTCTCGCCGGGCAACTGCATGGTTTTCAGCGCCTCGACGTCAGACGCCTTCAGCGCCAGCTTGGCTACGGCGGCGACAAAGGCCTGGAACTGCTCGTTGCGGGCCACGAAGTCGGTCTCGCAGTTGATTTCGACCAGGGCGCCCTGATTGCCTTCGGCGACGATACCAACCAGGCCGTCGGCCGCCACGCGGCCAGCCTTCTTCGCGGCCGCCGCCAGACCCTTCTTGCGCAGCCAATCCACCGAATTCTCGAGGTTGCCGCCGTTCTCCACGAGCGCCTTCTTGCAATCCATCATGCCGGCACCGGAGATCTCGCGCAGCTCCTTGACCAGCGCCGCAGTAATCTCGGCCATGTCTTTGTCCTTTCAGCTCTTTCGTCTCATTCCTCAGGCTCCCTGGGCCAGGCCCTGGAGCCATATGCGCCAATGGGGTGCCGCGCGTCGCCGCCCAGCACCCCATCGGGTCAAACCATGCAGGGCGTCAGGCGTTCGCCGCCTGGGTCGTTTCCTCGCCCGCAGCCGGGGTCGGCAGGGCTTCGGCCGGCAGCTCCTCCGCCTCGCCGATATCCTTGCCGTGGGAGATCGCCTCCTGCTGCAGGCCATCCAGCACCGCCCCGGCGAACAGATCACAATACATCGCGATCGCCCGGGTGGCATCGTCATTGCCTGGAACCGGATAGGTGACGTTGGTCGGATCGGAGTTGCTGTCGCACACCGCTACCACCGGCACGTTCAGGACATTGGCTTCCTGAATGGCGATCTGCTCCTTCAGCGTGTCGATCACCACCAGGATGTCGGGCTGGCCGCCCATGTCCTTGATGCCGCCCAGCGCCCGCTCCAGCTTGTCGCGGTCGCGGGTCAGCATCAGCAACTCTTTCTTGGTCAGGCCCTGGGTGTTGTTGGTCAACCGGTCATCGAGTTCGCGCAGCCGCTTGATCGACTGGGAGATCGTCTTCCAGTTGGTCAGCATGCCGCCCAGCCAGCGGTGGTTGACGTAATACTGACCGCAGCGCTTCGCGGCGTCAGCGACCTTGTCGGAGGCAGCCCGCTTGGTGCCGACGAACAGCACGCGGCCGCCGGCCGCCGCCACGTCGCGGACCGCCTTCACGGCCTGGTCCAGCATCGGAACGGTCTGCTCCAGATCGATGATGTGAATCCCGTTGCGCACGCCGAAGAGGTATGGACCCATCTTCGGATTCCAGCGGCGGGTGTGGTGACCAAAATGCACGCCAGCTTCCAAGAGCTGGCGCATGGAGAAATGCGGCATCGCCATGAGAAACGTCCTTTTCCGGTTAGGCCTCTGCGGGTAAGTGACCGACCTTGTCGGCACCGGAGCGAACCGACGGGATTTCTCCCCGTCAGCGCGCGAACCCGCATGGGATTTCAAGCGCCGGTTAAGTAGCGGCTTAGCCGCTGATTTGCAAGGGCAAAAGCGGCTTATCCACTGCTCAGCCTAGCGATCGCCGATTCAACATTAATGCTGTAAATTCAAGGTATTACTCGAGTCTCCTAACCTTATGTATCCTGAACTGCGACAACGCCAGGGATGGCCGTGACCGCGCCGCGGACCGCGCCGGAAACGGCATAGCGGCCGGGTAAGGTGACGGCTACCTCCCACGAGCGATCGGGAACATCCAGGCTGAGCTCGATCTTGCCTTTGCCCTTGCCGGCGGTGGCGAGCACGTTGCGCAGGCTGCTGACCGCGCCAGGATCGCGCAGGAAGATGCGCAAGCCTGCGGCAGTGTTGGCGACGGCGCGGTCCAGCGGCTCCACCGAATTGACCATCAGGCGCAGGTTGTCCTCCTCCGACCGGATGTCGACGGACAGCAGCAAAGGGCGCCCCGGCTCGAGATGCTCGCGCGCGGCCTGCAGGCGGTCGGAAAAGATCGTCGCCTCGTACATGCCGGACTGGTCGGTGAGTTGCAGGAAGGCGAAGCGATTGCCCTTCGCCGAAGTCTTCTCCTGCTTGCCCAACAACAGCCCAGCGACCTTGGCCCGGCTGCTGCCGCGCGAGCGCATCCAGCTTCCGAGGTCCG
>DASYRS010000340.1:0-6010 GCA_036004205.1 Dongiaceae bacterium | reverse complement strand
CCGGTGCGGCGCGCCGGCCGTCAGCGAACAGGCCGGCCATCAGCGCCGTTGCAGCAACCCCGCCTGCGACTCGGTGTTTTTCCCGCGCATCGATCCCGCGGTCATCATGCGCGTGGAGCATGGCGACCGTGTGTTGTTGGCGCGGCAGGCAAGCTGGGCGCCGGGCATGCATTCGGTGCTGGCCGGGTTCGTCGAGCTGGGCGAGACGCTGGAAGATTCGGTGCGCCGCGAGGTGCATGAGGAGGTCGGCCTCACTTTGACCGACGTGCGCTATTTCGCCTCGCAACCCTGGCCGTTCCCCGCCTCGCTGATGGTCGGCTTCGTCGCCACCGCGTCCGACGACAAGTTCACGGTCAACACCGACGAGCTCGAGACCGCGCGCTGGTTCACGCGCGACGAGCTGCTGAACTCGCCGGAGAACGACACGCTCCGCCTGTCGCGCAAGGATTCCATTTCGCGCGTGCTGATCGAGGATTGGATCGGCGGAGAGTAACGCTTCGCGATCGCACCTCGTTAGAAAGCCCAGCAGGCGCAGCCCAGCGCGCCCCAGAAGCCGCGAAGATCCTGGGTCGGCGCCGAGCCATCCCAAGCCGACGCATGGTCGTGGCCATGCACGGCGCAGGCGTTGGCACAGCCGCACGCTGCATCGAGATTGGCAGCGTGCGCGCCACCGGTCGCCTGCTTGTGATAGCCGCCGAAAGTCCGTACCGGCGACCAGTCCGGCATGGCGGGCGGCGGCGGCGGCGCAAGATCGGCGAACTCCGACGCGCCGTAGACCGGCTTGCCGTCGACGATGGTGAGAACAGACTGCAGGTGCTGGATCTCATCCTCCGCCACCTGGAAATAGTCGCGATCGAGAATTGCGAGGTCGGCGAGCTGGCCGACCTTGATATTGCCTTTCGCGCCCTGCTCGTTCGAGAACCAGGTCACGTTCTCCGTCCACATTCGCAGCGCGGTTTCGCGATCGAGGCAATCGCGGCGCGGATACAGCGACAGGCCGCCCAGTGTCCTTCCGGTGACCAGCCAGGCCAGCGACACCCAGGGATCGTAGGAGGCGACGCGGGTCGCGTCGGTGCCGGCGGAGATCTTCACGCCGGCTTCCATCATGCGCTTGATGGGTGGCGTGCGCGCCGCGGCCTCGCTTCCATAGCGCTCGACAAAGTATTCGCCCTGATAGGCCATCCGGTGCTGGACCGCGACGCCGCCACCGAGCTTCGCGATGCGCTCGATCGATTCGTCGCGGATGGTCTCGGCATGATCGAAGAACCAGTTGAGGCCCTTGAGCGGGATATCCTCGTTGACCTTCTCGAACACGTCGAGCGCTCTGGCGATGGTCTCGTCATAGGTCGCGTGCAACCGCCACGGCCACCGGTTCTGGGCCAGGATGCGAACGACCTGCTCCAGCTCCTGCTCCATCTCCGCCGGCATGTCGGGACGCTCGACCCGGAAATCCTCGAAATCCGCCGCCGAGAACACCAGCATCTCGCCGCCACCGTTGAGGCGGAAGTAATCGTCGCCCTGCTGGTACTTCGCCTGGGCGGTCCAGCGCAGGAAGTCGGACTTCTCCTCCTTCGGCTTCTGCGTGAAGAGGTTATAGGCGATGCGAACGGTCATCTGCCCGTCCTGATGCAGCTTTTCGATGACGGCATAGTCTTCGGGGTAGTTCTGGAAGCCGCCACCGGCGTCGATCACCGACGTGACGCCAAGCCGGTTCAGATCGCGCATGAAGTGGCGCGTGGAATTGAGCTGATACTCTGCCGGCAGCTTCGGCCCCTTCGCCAACGTCGAATAGAGAATCCCGGCATTGGGCTTTGCCAACAGCAGGCCGGTCGGGTTGCCGGTGGCGTCGCGCTGGATCTCGCCGCCGGGTGGATTCGGCGTGTCCTTGGTGTAGCCGACGACCCGCAACGCGGCGGCGTTCAGCAGCGCGCGGTCATAGAGATGCAGGATGAAAACCGGCGTATCCGGCGCGACCTGGTTGATCTCGTCCAAGGTCGGCAGGCGTTTCTCGGCGAACTGATGCTCGGTGAACCCGCCCACCACCCGCACCCATTGCGGCGGCGGCGTGTTGGCCACCTGGCGCTTCAGCATCGACATGGCATCGGCCAGCGAGCGCACGCCGTCCCAGCGCAGCTCCATGTTGAAATTGAGGCCGCCGCGGATGACGTGAAGATGATTGTCGCAAAGGCCGGGAATGGCACGGCGGCCATTGAGGTCGATCACGCGCGTGCCGGGCCCCTCGCTCGCCAGGATATCGTTCGCAGCGCCCACGGCCGTAAAGCGCCCGCCGGTTATCGCGACCGCGTCTGGATTCGGATTGGAGCGGTCGAGCGTCGTGAACTTGCCGCCGTGCAGGATGAGATCGGGAAAAGTCGAGGCTGCCATGTGACTGGATCCTTCAAGAATTGCGCGGCTTGCCTGTCAGCCGTAGAGCCATTTCGAGATGAGGCGCGTGTAATAGGGCATCACCGCCCAGGTCATGAGTCCGACGATGACCACGCCGACCACCAGCTGATTGACGATTGGCAGGGCCAGGACCGGCAGCCACGCGATCACCGGCTGCAGCAGCCAGGGAATGACCACCGTCAATGGAAAGATCGCCGACAAAGTGACCAGGAACTGCTTGTAGGGCTTGGCATGTCGACCGCCCGCGGGCGGCGTGAACCAGAACTCGAAACCGGTCTTGATCTCGATATCCTCATCCGCCCGCATGAAGGGCTGGATCTTCGCGATCAGGCGTTGACGAACGTCGGACGACAGCCATTTGTGCAGGTTTGCGATCGTATCGAAGTGCAGCACGATCGTGTAGGCATCGAGCCCGCCATGCGGGCGGATGACGTTGACGCCGCGATGCCCGGTGAATTGCTGCGCGACCGGGATGATCTCCTTCAGCCAATCCTCATACCGGCTTGTGGCATCGGGCTTCGGCCGCTGCTGGATCACCGTCGTGACCGGCGTTTCGCGCGGGGTATCCTCGTGATGCTGCGCAAGTCCCGCGTTGTTCTCGGCATTCATGTCGTGATCCCCGTTGGTTCGGGTGGCGGAGGCCGGTTGACCGGCGGCAATGCCGCCGGCCCGATGATGACCGCCTAGGACTTTGCCGGGTTCGGCCCGATCCGCTGGCCGTGCTTGATGCGCTCCGCGCCCTTGTGGACGTGGGTCACGGCGTAATCGATGCCCATGCCGTAGGCGCCCGAGTGCTCCTTCACGAGGGATGTCACGGCGTCATAGGTCTCCTTGCGGGCCCAGTCGCGCTGCCATTCCAGCATGACCTGCTGCCACGTCATCGGCACCACGCCGGCCTGCACCATCCGGTCCATCGCGTATTTGTGGGCGTCCACCGACGTGCCGCCGGAGGCATCGGCCACCATGTAGATCTCGTAACCGCCCTCCAGCATTGCGCACAGCGCGAAGGTCGTGTTGCACACCTCGGTCCACAGGCCGGAGACGATCACCTTCTTGCGTTTGTTGGCGGCGAGGGCGTCGCGCACGTTCTGATCGTCCCAGGAATTCATCGAGGTGCGCTCGAGGATCTTGTTCTCCGGGAACACCGCCAGCAGCTCGGGATACGTGTTGCCGGAGAAGGAGTCGGTCTCGACCGTCGTGATCGTGGCCGGGATGTTGAACACCTTTGCGGCCTTCGCGAGGGCGACCACATTGTTCTTCAGGGTCTGGCGGTCGATCGACTGCACGCCGAACGCCATCTGCGGCTGCTGGTCGATGAAAATGATCTGCGAGTTCTGCGGGGTCAGGACTTCGAGCTTGGGCTGGGTCATCAATCTCTCCTCTGTGTTCAAGTATTCAGTTCAATTCAGGCCGCATCGACGAAGACGAGCTCCGCGTCGTCGATCGCCGTGACGCGCACGACGGATTCGTTCCGGATGGCGGCGCCGTCCCGCGCGGCGAGCCGGACACCGTTGACTTCGACCGCGCCTTTGGCCGGCACCAGGTACCCGTGCCGATCGGCGCCCAACGCATATTCGGCGGATTCGCCGGCCTTCAGCGCCGCGCCGAGGACACGCGCGTCGGCGCGGATCGGCAGGGCATCGACATCGCCCTCGAAGCCGCTGGCGAGGGTGACGAAACGACCGGAGCGATCGGCTTTCGGGAACGGCTTGGCGCCCCAGGCGGGCGCGCCGCCGCGCCGGTTCGGCAGAATCCAGATCTGGAAAATGCGGGTGGTGTCCGGCTCCAGATTGTATTCGGAATGGCGGATGCCGGTGCCGGCGCTCATCACCTGGACGTCGCCCGCGGTCGTGCGGCCCTGGTTGCCTTGGCTGTCCTTGTGGCTGATCGCCCCTTCGCGGACATAGGTGATGATTTCCATGTCGGCATGCGCGTGCGGCGGAAAGCCCGAATTGGCGGCAATCGTGTCGTCGTTCCACACCCGCAGCGAGCCCCAGCCCATCCGGTTGGGGTCGTAATAGTCAGCGAAGGAGAAATGATGTTTCGCGTCCAGCCAGCCGTGGTTGGCGCCGCCGAGAGTTTCAAAGGGTCTGCGCTCGATCATTGTCTTGGTTCCGTTTCCCTAGCCGGGGCTGCGACCCGCGGCTGCGTTCTTTTCTGTGACATTGACAATGGGGCCGCGGGAGCGATACGAAAATAGAAAAGATAGAAACTTATCGTTTCGGTTTTATGGCACGTCTTCCCGATCTCGAAGCCTGGGCGATCTTCGCCAAAGTGGCCTATTCCGGCTCGTTCTCCCGCGCCGCGGAGGAACTGGGCCTGTCGAAGGCGACCGTCTCCAAGGCCATCAGCCGGCTGGAGCTGACTCTCGCCACGCCCCTGTTCCACCGCACGTCGCGGCGCATGTCCCTGACCGAAAGCGGTCGCGCGGCGCTGGAGCGGGCGGAACGCATCCTGGCGGAGGGCGAAGCGGTCGAGGCCGAGATTCGCGCCCAATCGGCGACGCCGCGCGGCCTGGTCCGGATGGCGGCGCCGATGTCGTTCGGGATCGAGAACCTGGCGCCGGTGCTGCCGGACTTCTTCGCGGCTTATCCCGACGTTTCGATCGATCTCAATTTCAGCGACCAGCTGGTCGACCTGGTGAGCGGGAATTTCGATCTCGCGCTGCGCATCGCGACGCTGACGGATTCATCGCTGATCGCCAAGCGCATGTGCGAGGTTCGCGTCCTGCTGGTCGGCGCGCCGGATTATTTCAAGCGCCACGGCCGCCCGAAGCACCCGAAGGACCTGACCGCGCATCGCACGCTGTTCTATACGCTATCCGCATCGCGCGATGCCTGGCGGTTCCTGCACAAGCGCCAGGGCGAATACAGCGTCAGCGTGTCCGGCCCGCTGCGGGTCAACAACGCGGAGGCGCTGATGCCGGCGCTGCTGGCCGGGCTCGGCCTTGCGCTGCAGCCGGAGTTCCTGGTGTGGCGCGAGCTCGCCAGCGGGGCGCTGGAGACGGCGATGCCGGAATGGTCGGCGCCCGCCATCGCGCTGCATCTGGTGACGCCGCCGAGCGCCATCCGGCCGGCGCGCGTCCAGGTGCTGATGGATTTCCTGTCGCAACGCTTTCCGGTCGCGCCATGGGCGGCGCGGCCGAGCAAACTATGATGATCAGCGCTGCCCGGCCCGGAACGGGTTCGCGGGATAGACGCCGAGGATGCGCACCTCGCGCGAGAAGAAGCTGAGCTCCTCCAGCGCCAGGCGCACCGGACGCTGGTCGGGATGGCCGTCGATGTCGGCGTAGAATTGCGCGACGGTGAAATTGCCGTCGATCATGTAGCTTTCCAGCTTGGTGATATTGACGCCGTTGGTGGCGAAACCGCCGAGCGCCTTGTAGAGCGCGGCCGGCACCGACCGCACGCGGAACACGAAGCTGGTGACGACCGGACCCTTGGCGATGTCGGGATCGATCGGATCGCGCGCCATCAGCACCATGCGCGTGGTGTTGTGGTCGGCATCCTCGATGTCGGTCGCCAGCACCTCGAGCCCATAGATCTCCGCCGCCAGCAAGGAGGCGATGGCGCCGACGCTCTTGTCGCCATTCACCGCGACCTCC
>DASYRS010000339.1:0-3083 GCA_036004205.1 Dongiaceae bacterium | reverse complement strand
CCTGCTGCCGCTGCAGGAGGCCGAGAGCAAGACCGCGCAGCCGGCGCCCGCATTGGGCAAGGAGCCGGCGAACGCGCTCGCCGACATGCATGTGCTGCTGGTGGACGATGATCCTGGCGCCGGCAGCGCGCTCAGCGCCATCCTGCAGAAGATCGGCTGCGACGTGTCCTATGTCGGCAACGGTGCGGAAGCGCTCGAGGTCGTCGCGGACGAGCCGGATTGGTTCGACCTCGTCATCACTGACCTTGCGATGCCGGAGATGTCGGGCCTGGACCTGGCCAGCCGCCTGAGGGACCGGAACTTCACGCGGCCCATCGTGCTGGCGAGCGCGCGGCTGCAGGATGCGCCGTTCGAAGACCGAGCACGCGTCGGAATCGAATGCACCATCGCGAAGCCCTTCACCCTGAGCGAGGTCGCGGCGGTCATCTGGTCGATCGCCGGAGCGCGCGCAAGCAAGAAAGCGGAGCAGCAGGCCGCCCTGAACCGCCTGGCAAGCGCCGGGTGAGCGCGCCCGTCAGGTCGAGGGAGCGTCGACTCCGGCCCGCATGGCGGCGGTCGCCAGTTGAGTGCGGTTCGCGACCTGGAACTTCCGGCACAGCGACGCGACGTGGATCTTGATGGTGACCTCGCTGAGGCCGAGGTGCCGGGCGATTTCCTTGTTCGGCGCGCCGGCCACCACGTGGCCCAGCACTTCCCTCTGCCGGGCGCTGAGGTTGGGCAGCGGAGCAGCGGGCTGCTCCGCCTCCGCCGGCTTCGCCAGATCGCCGCTCCAGGGCACGAACACCTGCCCGGAGAGCGCCAGCTTCAGCGCCATCAGCAGCGCGGGCGCCGACATCGCCTTGGGGAAAACTCCGGCCGCGCCGGCGGCGATCAAGGGCTCGACCTCCTCGCTGGAGACGTAGCCGGAGATCACGCCGATCGGAAGGGATGGATACGCGCCTTTCAGCGCGGCGATGGTCGCCGCACCGGACATGCCGGGCATGTTGTAGTCGAGCAGCAGCATCGAGTACTGGGTCTCGGCCTGCAGCAGCTCTTTCACCTCATCGACATTGCGCGCCTGGAGCATGCGCAGGTTGGGATCGAGGCGTTCCAGCATCTGCGCCAGCGCCTCGCGCACCATCGCATGGTCGTCGGCCAGCAGGATGCACCACTCGGCGTGGTCGGCAATGGGTTCGGTGGTGGAGGCGGCGGCCGATGTCATCGTGTTCATATCGCGCCCTGGCGGAGTGAAGCGGGAGCAAGCCTCTTCCATGTTTGTCCGCGAGGGATGAGCAAAGCGTTAAGGCGCGCTATGCCGAACGGCTTAGGCTTGGCGCCGCGAGGGTGGTGGCGGCGGCGCGCAATTGACGAAGCGCCGTGCCGGCGGGAATGGAAAACGATTTCATGCGGACATTCGGCCGCACTCGGCGCGGCGGGGCGGTAGCATCTGTCGCGCTGCGGCAGATTCTAGCAGTGTCAGGCCTACTCGACCGGATAGGGCCCTTCGGCGAAGGCTTCGGTGTGATAGCCCTTCGAACCCACCAGTCGGGCCAAGGGACTTCTCAGATCCTGGCCCGCCGCCAGGCGCTCGATCAGGAATCTGAAATCGTAGCGCGGCCGCCAGCCAAGCTCGGTGCGCGCCCGCTCGTTCACGTAGACCCGGTCGATGCCGGGCACCATCGTCCAGCCGCGGCGCGTATATTCCGCCTGGTATTCGGGAACGCGGCGCCGCACCGCCAGCGGCGCATCCGCGCGCAGATCCGCCAGGTCATCGGGCGAGAAGGGCGTGGTCGCGCTGATGATGTAGCGGCGGAAGCCGAGCGAGGGCGCGCGCCGCGCGGCCAGCAGATGGGCGCTCACCACGTCTTCGACATCGACGCGGCGATAGAGATATTCGTTGGCCTTGATGTTGTCGTCCGCGTAGGTCTCACGCACGCTTTTGTCGTCATCCTCCTCGGGAAAGAATCGCGAGGTCCGGAGGACGATGCAGGCCAGCCGCTGGTTGCGGTGGAACAACTGGCAGAGATCCTCCCCCGCCGCCTTGGTGACGCCATAGATGTTCTTCGGAATCGGCGCGACATCTTCCGTCACCCAGGCGGCCGGTGCGCCGGCGGGCGGCACCAGCGCGTCGCCGAAGACGCTGGTCGTGCTGGTATAGACGAACGATGTGACGCCTTCCGCCACCGCCTCTTCCAGCAGGTTGAGCGTTCCGGTGATGTTGGTGTCGATGAAATCCTGCCGGCTGTGAGTTGCGACGTGCGGCTTGTGCAAGGTCGCGGGATGCAGCACCACCTCGATTCCGGCCATGCAATGCCGCACGCAGGCGCGGTCCAAGATCGAGCCGACTTGGGCGGTGAACGGTCCCTCGCGGATATCGAGGCCGACGACGTCATGCTCCAGCTCCCGCAAGGTGCGGACCAGGGCTTCGCCGAGATGACCGGAGCTTCCCGTAACCAGAATTTTCATGCCAGGATTTCTCGGTTGGGCAATTCATTTCCAACATCGGACGCAATATGGCGGCGACTATAAATCCCCGCGCGCAGATGCCAAGCTAGAATTGCTCCGGAATCCCCTGGGTGATCCGCCAATCCTTGAGCAGGACGCGGCGGCGCTTGGGGTAGCGCTGCTTCAGGGGCTTGGCCTTCTCGATCCGGTCGGCGCGGAAATGGCGGAAGTCCTGGCGCATCTCGCACCAGGCGGCGACCACCCGCGCGCGGTCGAAGAACGCGAGCGCGATCGGCCAGATCACGCGCTCCGACTTCTGGCCCTTCTCGTCGCTATAGGCGATCTTCACCTTGCGCTCCTCGCGGATCGATTCGCGGATCGGGGTCAAATCGATCGGCTCCGGCATGTCTTCCTTGCGTGCGCCCACCACCACGCCGGCCAGCTCCACGCGCTCCTTCAGATCTTCCGGCAGCACGGCGGCGATCTTGCTCAAGGCGTTGCGCGCCGCGCTCGCCAGCGGCTTGTCGCCGCGCTGCATGACACAGCGCGAGCCGAGCACCAGCGCATCGATCTCCTCATCGTCGAACATCAGCGGCGGCAGCAGGAATCCCGGGCGCAGCACATAGCCGATGCCGGCCTCGCCCTCGATGGTCGCGCCC
>DASYRS010000338.1:0-4108 GCA_036004205.1 Dongiaceae bacterium | reverse complement strand
GGGCAGACCGCCTCGCACAGCTTGCAGGCAATGCAGCGCTCTTCGCCGTTCGGATAGCGCCGCAGCGCGTGCTCGCCCCGGAAGCGCGGCGACAGCGGTCCCTTCTCGTACGGATAGTTGATCGTCACTTTCGGGCGGAAGACGTACCTGAACGTCAGCCACATGCCGCTCAACAGTTCGTGGAGCAGGAAGCTCTTAGCCGTGCGATTGAGGACAGTCATGATGCTCCCTCACTTATTCGGCAGCAAATCGAAGAACACCAGCACGCCCGCCGTCAGCACGACGAAACCGAGCGAAAACGGCAGGAACACCTTCCAGCCGAGGCGCATCAGCTGGTCGTAGCGATAGCGCGGGAACGTCGCGCGCACCCACAGGAAGCAGAAAGCGACGAACCCGATCTTGGCCGCGAACCACAGGCCGTGCCAGACGATCTGCAGCCAGCTTCCGTCCGCGAACGGCTCCCATCCCAGGATCGGCAGCCAGCCGCCGAGGAACAGGATCGAGGTCATCGCGCTCATCAGCCAGATGTTGGCGTATTCGCCGAGGAAGAACAAAGCGAAGGTCATGGCCGAATATTCGGAGAAGTAGCCGGCGACCAGCTCCGATTCCGCTTCCGGCAGGTCGAACGGCGGACGGTTGGTCTCGGCCAGCGCCGAGATGAAAAAGATCGCCGCCATCGGCAAGAGCGGGATCACGAACCAGACCGTCTTTTGCGCGCGCACGATGTCGGAAAGGTTCAACGACCCGACGCACAGCAGGACCGTCACCAGCACGAAGCCGATGGAGACCTCGTAGCTCACCATCTGCGCGGCGGAGCGCAGCGCGCCCAGGAACGGGTATTTGGAGTTGGAGGCCCAGCCCGCCACCACGACGCCATAGACGCCGAGCGAGGAGATCGCGAACAGGTAGAGGATGCCGACATTGAGGTCGGCGATCACCACGCCGTCGCCGAACGGAATCGCCGCCCAGGCGATCAGGCTCAGCGTGAAGGTGATCATCGGCGCGATCAGGAACGGGATGCGGCTGGCGCCCGAAGGAACGATGGTTTCCTTGAACATCAGCTTGAGGCCGTCGGCGATCGGCTGCAGCAGGCCCCACGGGCCCACCACGTTCGGGCCGCGCCGCATCTGCATCGCCGCCATCACTTTGCGCTCGGCGTAGGTCAGGTAGGCGACCGCCAGCAGCAGCGGCAGCACGATCGCGACGATCTGGATCAGGATGATCACCGTCGGCCAGGCATAGAAGGACCAGAAATCAGCCATGGGTGCCGGTCCCCGTCGCTGGCGCCACGAACGCCTCGGTGCACTTGGCCATGGTCTCCGATGCACGGCTGATCGGATCGGTCATGTAGTAGTTGGCGATCGGCAGGTGGAACGCCCGTGCCGTCACGGCACCGCTGACTCCGAAGCTCTGCCACTTCGCCGGCGCGATGGCACCGAGCTGCTGCAGGTTCGGCGCGGCCTTGAACAGGGCACGGCGCAACTGCTCCAGCGTGTCATAGGGCAACGTGTGCCCGAGCTTTTCCGACAGCGCGCGCAGGATCGCCCAATCTTCCTTGGCATCGCCCGGCGCGGCGGTGGCGGCTTCGGTCATCTGCGCCCGGCCCTCGGTGTTCAAATAGATGCCGGATTTCTCGGTATAGGCGCAGCCCGGCAAGACCACGTCGGCGCGGTGCGCGCCGGCATCGCCATGATGGCCCTGATAGACCACGAAGGCCTTGCCAAGCTTCGACGTATCGATCTCGTCCGCGCCGAGCAGATAGACCACACCGATCTCGCCCTTGGCGGCGCCGTCCAGGATGCCGGCGACGTCGCTGCCGTTCGCCTGCGGGACGAAGCCGAGTTCCATGCCCGCGACGCGCGAGGCCGCCGTCTGCAGCACGTTGAAGCCGTTCCAATCCTCGCGCACCAGATTGCAGGTCTCGGCGGCCTTGTGCGCCAAGCCCAGCATCGCCGCGCCTTCCACGCCACGCAGG
Source organism: Dongiaceae bacterium (assembly GCA_036004205.1). GTDB lineage: Bacteria > Pseudomonadota > Alphaproteobacteria > Dongiales > Dongiaceae > Dongia_A. The sequence goes on along the minus strand of DASYRS010000338.1, from coordinate 2,133 downwards.
GCGCCCTGCCCCAGGATCAGCATCGGCGCCTTGGCGTTCTTCAGCGTCTCGGCGAAGGCGTGCGTACCGGCCGCGACCTGCCCCAGCACATCGGCGGTCTGGCCGAGATGCTGATAGGGATAGGTGAGGTCGAGCTTCGGCCCGATCACGCCGATCTTCAGGCCGCCTTTCAGGTAGCGCTTGCGGATGCGGGCGTTCAGCACGGGCGCTTCCCAGCGCGGATTGCTGCCGACGATCAGGATCGCATCGGCCCTTTCGATGCCGGCGATGGTCGAGTTGAACAGCCACGACACGCGCGCATTCGGATCGAGCGCGGTGCCATCCTGCCGGCAATCGACGTTGGGCGAGGAAAGCGCGCCCATCAGGCCCTTCAGCGCGAACATCGATTCAGCGTCGGCCAGATCGCCGGCGATCGCGGCAATGCGATTCCCCGGCAGGCCGATCACGCGCTGCGCGATCGCCTCCAGCGCTTCCGGCCAGCTCACGGGCCTCAGCTTGCCGTCGACACGCACATAGGGCCGGTCCAGCCGCTGCCGCCGCAAGCCATCGACGGCGTAGCGCGACTTGTCCGACAGCCATTCCTCGTTCACGTCGTCATTGACGCGCGGCAGGATGCGCATGACTTCGCGCCCGCGGGAATCGACCCGGATGCTGGAGCCGACAGCGTCCATGACATCGATCGATTCCGTCTTCCGCAGCTCCCACGGCCGCGCGATGAAGGCATACGGCTTGGAGGTCAGCGCGCCGACCGGGCAGAGATCGACCAGGTTGCCCGACAGCTCGGAATTGATCGTCTTCTCGACATAGGTGCCGACTTCCATATGCTCGCCGCGCCCCGTCGCGCCCAACACCTCGACGCCCGCGACCTCGGTCGCGAAGCGGATGCAGCGCGTGCACTGGATGCAGCGCGTCATCTCGGTCTTGACGATCGGGCCCAGCTCCTTGTCCGGGACCGCGCGCTTCGCTTCCTTGTAGCGCGACGAATGATGGCCATAGGCCATCGCCTGATCCTGCAGGTCGCACTCCCCGCCCTGGTCACAGATCGGGCAATCGAGCGGATGGTTGATCAGCAGGAACTCCATCACGCCCTGGCGCGCCTTCTTCACCATCGGCGAGTCGGTCTTGATCACCATGTTGTCGGCGACCGGCATGGCGCAGCTCGCGATCGGCTTCGGCGCCTTCTCCTGCTCCACCAGGCACATCCGGCAATTACCGGCGACCGACAGCCGCTCGTGATAGCAGAAGCGCGGGATCTCCTTGCCCGCCATCTCGCAGGCCTGCAGCACCGTGATGCCGGCCGGCACTTCGATCTCGATCCCGTCGATGGTCATCTTCGGCATGGGTTCGCTCTTACTCGGCAGCCTTGCGTGCGCTGTATTCGCGAATACGGCGCTCGACCTCGGGGCGGAAATGGCGGATCAGGCCCTGGACCGGCCAAGCCGCCGCGTCGCCCAGAGCGCAGATGGTGTGGCCTTCGATCTGCTTGGTGACGTCGAGCAGCAGATCGATCTCGCCGATCTCCGCCCGGCCCTTCACCATGCGCTGCATCATCCGATACATCCAGCCCGTACCCTCGCGGCACGGCGTGCACTGGCCGCAGCTCTCATGCATGTAGAAGTGCGACAGGCGCGCAATCGCTTCGACGATATCGGTCGACTTGTCCATCACGATCACGGCCGCGGTGCCGAGACCCGACTGCACCGCGCGCAATGAATCGAAATCCATCAGGACTTCATCGCAGATCGATTTCGGCAGCACCGGCACCGATGCGCCGCCCGGGATGACCGCGAGCAAATTGTCCCAGCCGCCGCGCACGCCGCCACAATGGCGCTCGATCAGCTCCTTCAGCGGAATGCCCATCTCTTCTTCGAAAGTGTTGGGCTTGTTGACGTGGCCGGAGACGCAGAACAGCTTGGTGCCGGTATTCTTTGGCCGCCCCAGCGCCGCGAACCACGCCGCGCCGCGCCGTAGGATGGTCGGCGCGACCGCGATGGATTCGACGTTGTTGACCGTGGTCGGGCAGCCATAGAGCCCGACCGCCGCCGGGAATGGCGGCTTCAGGCGCGGCTGGCCCTTCTTGCCTTCGAGGCTTTCCAGCAGCGCGGTTTCCTCGCCGCAGATATAGGCGCCCGC
>DASYRS010000337.1:0-4432 GCA_036004205.1 Dongiaceae bacterium | reverse complement strand
CGCATGGATTTTCGACCGCGGCCACAGAATCGCAAGGGCCGCGATCACGGTCGGCGCGATCACGGCAAGGATTGCCGTCATGCCGCCGCCACCGTGCCCTGCCGCGAACTCCAGCACATGAAACAGAGCGTGGAGGCCGAGGAAGGCCAGCGCCACCAAAGCCGCCGCCCGCTCGCGCGGCCGGGCCGCGAACCAGGCAAGGCCGAGGCCCGCCGCCACATAGGCCGCGCCGACATCGCGCACGAAATGGGCGTTGAAGGCGCCGGTGTCCGCGACACCCGGCACAGTCGCCCACCAGCTTTCGGGCGCCAGCACCATGAAGGCGCCGTTGCCGAGGGTCATGATGGCGATGATCCAAAGAACCGCTTTGCGCATGGCACCCTCTCCTCGTGACCACCCGCTAGGACGAGCCACCCGCAGACCATGTGACATGGAGAAAAATTGCATGCCGAATCAGGGCGTTATCATCTAGATTGGGGCCCATGATTCGAATCACGCGATCCATCAGCCTGGACGAAGCCGAATTGGAGGAGCGCTTCGTGCGCGCCTCGGGACCCGGCGGACAGAACGTCAACAAGGTATCGACGGCGGTCGAGCTGCGCTTCGATGTCGCCGGCTCCGCCAGCCTGCCGCCGGACGTGAAGACGCGGCTGATGCGCCTCGCCGGCCAACGCATGACCAATGACGGCGTGCTGGTGATCGACGCCCAGCGCTTCCGCAGCCAGGAGCGCAACCGCGCCGACGCCCGCGAACGGCTGACCGAGCTGATCCGCGCCGCAACCCATGTGCCGAAGCCGCGCCGCCCGACCAAACCCGGCAAGGCCGCCAAGGAACGGCGCCACGAAGGCAAGCAGCGCCGCGCCAAGGTCAAGAAGCTGCGCGGCAACCGGCCGGATTTCGACTGAGCCGAGTAGGACGGGCGCCGTCTATGCCGCGATCGCCTGCACCAGCGTCCGGTTCTGGCGCCGGAGGCGGGCCAGCAGCGTGGCAACGCTCATGGAATCCTGCTTCACGAAGATCGTGAACATCATGTTGGTGTTATTGAAGATCAGCTCGCCGATCGCCTGCGCGTCGACCCCGACCTGGACCAGGCCAAGGGTCTGCAGCTTCCTGATGAGCTTCGAGGTCTGGCGCGCCAGGGCTTCGTCCAACTCGTTGTAGGCGACGCCGGACGGACTGTCGGGTTGCTGGGTGGTGATCGCCATGGCCTGGCGCCACATTTCCTTGCTGAGATAGACCAGCGCATGCTCGATGTAGTTGGCAATAAGCTTCGCAACCGCCTTCTCGGCATTGCGGGGCGGATCGGCGATCACCCGCTCGCCGGCCGCGAGCACCTCGTGCACTTCCATCGAGACGATGGCGACCAGCAGGTCGCCCTTGTTTTTGTAATAGTTGTAGATGGTGCCGATCGATACCTCCGCGGCGGCGGCAATCGCCTCCATCTTCACCGTGTCATAGCCTTGGGTGCGGAACAGCCCGGCGGCGGCCTCGACGATCCGCTGGTGCCGATCGGCCTTGTGCTTGGCGCGCAGGCCCGTCATGGCGACCCTCCATACCTATTTGCAATTGACTCATATTTGTAACCGGTTCATTTTTCTCCCAATCACAAAAAACTGCAAGGAGGCTAGGTCATCATGCGGTCGTCCCGTCTCTGCCGGCTCCTGGCCGGCGCATCCGTCGGCATCCTCGCCCTGTGGGGCGCCGGTGCGGCCAACGCCGCCGACGAGCTGAACGCCCTGGTGTGGTGCGATCATTCGGACCCGAACCTCCTGAAGCCGTTCGAGGACTCGACCGGCGCCAAGGTCAACGTGAAGGAGTTCGAGGGCACCGGCGCGGGCCTTGCCATCGTCGAGCAATCGCAGCCGGGCGACTGGGACGTGATGGTGATCGATTCCATCGACGTGCGCCGCGGCGTGGACCGCGGCCTGTTCGAGCCGCTGGCAGAGGACCAGCTGCCCTTCGGCGACCTGTTCCCCGAAGTCGTCATGGATGCCATGACCAAGATCGACGGCAAGCGCTACGGCATCACCGAGAAGTTCGGCTACAACACCATCGGCTTCAACAAGTCGAAAGTGGACCCGGCCGACATGCAGTCGCTGGCGATCCTGACCAGCGACAAATACAAGGGCCGCATCGCGATCTACGACTACTACCTGCCGGTGATCGGCATGGCCGCCATGTCCATCGGCAAGAAGACGGCGGAGCTGACCGATGCCGACCTGCCGGCGATCAAGGAGGTGCTGGTCAAGATGAAGGCCAACGCCAAGGCGGTGACAGACGTGGTCGCCAGCCAGACCGCGCTGGCGACCGGCGAGGCCGATATCCTGGTGGGCGGCGGCGAATGGGTGACCGCGGGCATCGCCAAGGAGAATCCGGACCTGGACTTCTCCGTCCCCAAGGAGGGCGCGGTCCTGTGGTCGCAGTCGCTGGCCATGTTCAAGGATTCGAAACACAAGGATCTGGCGCTGAAGTTCATCCAGTACGTCCTCAGCCCGGAAGGCCAGGCGCGGCTCGCCACCTCGTCCTGCTATTGGGGGATGCCCGCCAACAGCAAGGCGGCGCTCAGCGATGAGCAGAAGACCATCCTGCGCTTTGCCGAGCAGCCCGAGTTCCTCAAGCGCGCGCAGCCGTACCCGGCGCCGAGCGAAGAGCTCGACAAGAAAATGCAGGATGTGTGGACGGAGATGCTGCAGGCGCAATGAGCGCTGCGGGACAAACACGGGCCGGATGGGCCAGCGTCGCACCGGCATTGCTGTGGACGCTGGTCTTCTTCGCCGTGCCCTTCATTGCCATGGGCGTCGCGAGCCTGTTCCCTGAAGACGCGGCGGGCCTCAGCCTCGCCAACTACACGCAGTTCTTCACCAACCCGAGCTACTGGCTGGCGCTGGTCAATTCGCTGGAAGTGACGCTCCTCGTCACGGTCATCTCCATCCTGCTCGCCTATCCCTTCGCGTGGATCCTCGCCTTCGTGGTGCCGGAGCGCTGGCAACGGCTGGCCCTCATGCTGGCGGTCCTGCCGTTCTGGACCTCCTACGTGGTGCGGTCCTATTCCTGGCTGCTGGTGCTGGCGGAAAAGGGCGCGTTCAACAATGCGCTGCTGCAGTCGGGCCTGCTGTCCGATCCGATCCAGCTCGCCAACACCAGGACCGCGACCATCATCGGCTTCGTGCATTTCTTCGTCATGCTGCTGACGCTGACGATCTACGCCAACCTCAAGCAGCTTTCGCCCAACTATCGCAAGGCCGCCGCCGACCTGGGCGCGAGCCCGGTGCAGGCCTTCATCCACGTCATCCTGCCGCTGACCCTGCCCGGCATCATGGTGGGGGCGTTCCTCACCTTCGTGCTGGCGATCGGCGACTACATCACGCCGCAGATCCTGGGCGGCAACAACGAATTGCTGCTGCCGCAGCTCATCATGATGCAGATCGGACGGCGCGGCGATTTCGCCAGCGCCTCTGCGCTGTCCATCATTCTCATGCTGGTCGTCTCCATCGCGTACCTGGCCTGCGCGCGCTGGCTCAAGATCGAGCGGGCGTGATGGCGCGGATCGCCTCCACACTCTATGCGGCGGCGATCTACGGCTTCATCTTCCTGCCGGTCGCCGTGCTGGTGCTGTTCTCGTTCCAGGGCACGCTGTTTCCGATTCCGCCGTTCAACGGACCGTCGCTGCGCTGGTACGGCGCGGTGCTGGGCGATGCACGGTTGACCGCGGGGCTGAGCAACTCCGTCATGGTGGCGGTCGTCACCTCGGCGCTTGCGACGCTTCTGGGTTTCCTCTCCGCCTGGGGATTCGCGCGATTCCATCTGCCGGCTTCCGCCCTGTTGCGCGGCCTGATCACCCTGCCGCTGACGGTGAGCTACCTCATCATCGGCATGGGGCTGCTGATCTTCTTCAACTGGATCGGCCTGCCAAAATCATTGATCGCCGCCGGCATCGGCCACGTGGTGATCAACCTGCCGCTGTGCTTCGCCATCATCTACAGCCAGATGGGCGACCATCAGGCCAACATCGAACGTGCGGCGCGCGACCTGGGCGCAAAGGAATGGCAGGTCCTGACCCTGGTCACCGCGCCGATGCTGTGGCCGGCCTTGTTCGCGAGCTTCTTCCTGTCCATGACCTTTTCCTGGGACGAATTCGTCATCGCCTTCCTGCTGACCCGGTTCGACACCACGCTGCCGGTCGAAATCTGGAACCTGCTGCGGGCGGGCCTCAATCCCAAGACCAATGCCGTCGGTTCCCTGGTGTTCGGCGTCTCGATCGTGCTCGCCATCGTGTTCGAGCTGGTCGCTTTCAGGAAGCGCGCGCCATGACGGCCCTGGTCACGGTCGAAGCGGTTTCGCAGAGCTTCGGGCAGGCCTGCGTGCTCGACGCCGTCTCGCTCGCCATCCAGCCGGGGAGCTACACGGTGCTGCTCGGCCCGTCCGGTTCGGG
>DASYRS010000336.1:0-4562 GCA_036004205.1 Dongiaceae bacterium | reverse complement strand
CTTGGCTATGTCGAGCACATTGTGCGGAACATCGAAGTCGTTTGCCGGCCCGAATTCCACCGCCAGACGGCGGCCCGCAATCGCCGCGAACAAATCGATCAGTTCCAGGATGGAGGTTCCCCGGCCGGACCCGATATTGATCCGTTCGCCCGCTCCCGGCGCCCCGTCGATCGCCGCGACAAGCGCATCGACCACATCCTCGACATGCACATAGTCGCGCACGATCGTTCCATCGCCAGCGATCTTCAAAGGCTGGCCGCTCTGGTTGCAGCGAAGAATTGCCGCGATCAATCCCTGGCGCCGCTTCACGGCCTGTCCGGGCCCGTAGCAGTTCGCCGCCCGCAGGATCGTCTGGCCGAAACCACCCCGTCGCGCGGCCTCCTCCAATCCCTGCTCGACCATCAGCTTGGCCACGCCATAGCCGCCCCGCGGGCGGGTTGGATGATCTTCGGCGATCCAGCGCGCCGTGGTTGGGCCATAGACCGTTCCGCCCGACGACAGCATGATCACATGCCGGACAGCGCCACGGCCGAGCCGCTCGTAGAATTCGCAATGCAACGCCGCAATCGCGGCAATCTCATCCTCGCCGCGGCCGGCCAGCGATTGCGGCGATTCCGATGCCGCCAGATCGATCACCGCATCCGCGCCCGCGCACGCCGCCGCCGCTTCGGGAGAGATCATGTCGGCCTGCACCAGTCGCGCCTTCGGGCAGCGGCGCGCGAGGACATCGTCCACAAACCGCCGGCCGATCAGGATCAGTTCGAGCGCCGGCATCGCTGCGCAGCGGCCCGCCAAGTGACGGCCGATGAAACCGTCCGCGCCCACGATCGCCACGCGGCGCGCTACCGATGTGTCTTGCATGTCGGACTGGATGCGGTCCCCGGTTGCCGGCAGAACCGAGAATAGCCGGAACGCCGTTGCGGACAAGGCTCAAATCCACGCTGTTTCGCGGGGTACGCCTCAATCGCCGCTCTTCGCAACGAGGCCGCGGCATGCTACGCACACGCGCCACATCGATTTCCCGGTCCTCCATATTCACGCATGTCCCCCACCCATCCGCCGATCAAGGGCATTGCCCTGGGCTTTCTCGCCTACTTCCTGTTTTCGTGCGGTGACGCCAATGTGAAGGCGTTGGGCGGCCACCTGCCGGTTTTCGAGATCGGGTTCTTCCAGACCGCGTTCGCCGCCCTGGTCCTGTTGTTCCTGAAGCCCCGGGACGAGCGCTGGCGCGATGCCGTGCTGGTGCGCCGTCCGCTCCTGGTTGCCATGCGCGGCATCGCCGGGGCCGCCGCCGGCATTCTCGGCATCTATGCCTTCACCACCCTGCCCTTCGCCGAAGCATACGCGCTCATCTTCCTGTCGCCGTCGATCGCCACGATTCTGTCGATCTTCCTCCTGGCGGAGCAGGTCGGCTGGCGGCGCTGGCTCGCGGTCGCGATCGGCTTCGCGGGCGTCCTCGCGATCGTGCGGCCGGGCTTCGAGACCCTGGAGCTGGGCCATCTGGCGGCGTTCGCGGTCTCGTTCTGCGCCGCCGGCACCATCATCATCCTGCGCACGCTGGGCCAGACGGAGCGACGGGTCAGTCTGTTGGCAGCCGTCATCCTGACATCGCTGTTGGTCAACGGGGTCCTGATGCTGAAGGGCTTCCAATGGCCGACCGCGGCCGATCTGCCGTTCCTGGCATTGGCCGGCGTATTCGCGGGCGCGGCGCAACTCTGCCTCATCCTCGCGACCCGCTCGGCGCCGGCGAACCGCGTGGCGCCGGCCCAGTACAGCCAGATGGTCTGGGCGATCATCATCGGCGGCGTGTTCTTCGCGGAGTTCCCCGATCTGCCCGCGATCGTCGGCATCTGTCTGATCGGGATTTCGGGCCTGTTCACATTCCTGCGGGAAGAGGCCAAGGGCCGCTGGTGGTCGCGCATCGTCCTGCAGCGCGACCGCGTCTAGAGTTTCCCGCTCAGCAACAGGTTGCAGTTGATATCCTCCGCATCGCCAGGCTCGATCAGCGGGATCGGCACGCCTTTGCCGATCGAGATCTCAGGATCGCGGATCTTGCCCTGCAGGTGTACCGGCGCGTCGATGTCGAGGATGCTGAAATCCTTCGCATCGGCGAAGATGTCCATCTTCATCGTCTGCTTCCGCAGATTGGTTTGGCCGCGAAAATACAGGACCGAATCCGTGGTATCCATGATCAACCGGTCGAAGTGCGCATCGCCGTTCGAGAGGTCGATGTGCCCGGCCGCGCACCGGATCGGCACCCGCGCATCGTCGGTGACATAGAGCAGCAGCGCCTCCGCGATATCGAGGCCTGCGCCCTCGATCAGCAACCCGCTCATCGACCCGCCGCTCATGGCTATGAAAGTCTTTCCGTTCGCGGTCCCCATGACATCGGCGAGCGACTTTCCCTGCCCCTTGATATCGACGTCGCCGCTGAGCTTGCCGCCGGTGGTGTCGATGAAGTCGGTGCCGCGGAAGAACTGCTTCACGTCCACCCCGCGCATCTTCAGATCGGCGGCTGCGACGGCCGGCTTCGGCCCGGAATCCAATGACAACGCGCCATCCACGCCGCCGCCTGCCACGCGCATATGCAGCGGTTTCACCACCGCCTTGCCGCCGCGAATGGCCACCGTGCCAGCCAGCGTTTCGATCGGCAGGTAGTTCTCGGCCGTGACCTTCTTGGCATCCAGCTTCACTTCCATGTCCATGACGCCCAGCAGATCGACCTTCAGCGGGACATCGGGAAAGAGCTCGTCCTTCTGCTTCAGCTCCGCCGCGGTTTTCTTCTGCTCGGGGGAGGCGGTTTCATCGCTGTCCGGCGGCGCGCCGACCAGCGGCGCCAGATCGTCGAAATCCAGGCTCCTCGATTTCAGATCGGCGGTCAGCAGCGGTTTCTTGCGGCCATAGTCGATCGTGATCGCGCCCGCCATGTCGCTGTCGCCGATGCGGCCCTGCATGTTGGTGAATTGCCATTTCTCGTCGCCGCGTACGAGATGGCCTTTCAGGTTGTACGGCGGCGTCGGCGGCGCCGGCACACTGAGCAGAGGGAAGATCTCGGACAGATCCGGACCTTTCAGTGATAGATCGAGATCGGCCGCCTCCAGCGTGAACGGGTCGCCGGCGGTCCCTTTGACGCTGACCTCGGTGTCGCCATAGGCGGCGAACAGGTCGAGGGGATAGGGGTTGTCGTCGTCGCGCAGCGCCATGATGGAGCCACCCGCGAACTTCACCAGCAGCGGCTTGCCCTGCAGCTTGCCTTTCGCTTCGAACCGGACTCCTCGCACCTTCTCGGCTTCTCCGGTCGCGGTGGTGATGTCGCCCTCGAGCGTCAGGTCGCGGCTCTTGTCCTCATAGGTGAAATGGCCGTCCTTGATATCGATCTGGCCGATCACGGGCGCTTCGGTGCGTTCCTCCGGCGCTACCACCTCCGCCGCTGCCGCGGTGGCTGGGTTTTCGCTGAAGCTCCAGTTCGGAATCCCCTTCTCATCCCGCGCCAGAGCCAGCTTCGGCTGGTCGAGGCGCAAGTCAGGCAGGATGACATCGCCCCACAACAGGGGCACGAGACGCAACTCGAATTGGATGCTTTTTGCCTCCAACAACGGCGGCGATTCCTTGGCGGCGGCACCAAGGACGACGTCCTGCAAACGGACCACCGGCGACCATGACCAGTCGATCCACAGGTCACCGATCTTGATCTCCCGCCCGAGGGCGACGCCAGCCCGCTGTTCCACCTCGCCGCGGAAGCCAGCTGTCCCGACATAGATGACGATCGCCGCGACTGCAGCAACGACCAGCACCAGGAACGATCCCACTACGATCGCCGCTATCCTGATGACCCGCTTCCACGGCGGGGCCGATGGTCTTTCTTTTGCCACGAAATAAGGAACCCGGCGCTCCAGGCCGGGTTCCACGCGGCCTCAGTTGCCGAGAACGCCGGTGCCGTCATTGCTCCCGGAGCCGGTGTCCCTGTTCTCGCTGCCCGGCTCATTCGGCACAGTCGGCGGACTTACGGTGCCGGGCGTCTGCAGCGGTCCGCTGGTCGTCGACCGGTCCTTGTTCAGATCGGTGTCGATCGTCGGGTCCAGTTGCGATTTCCCGCACGCCTCGCGCTGCGAACCGGCTGGCACCTGGGCGCAATCCATGCCCGGCGGATATTTCGGCTGCAGGACATCCTGCGCCGATGCCAGCGCGGGAACCGCGGCCAACAGGGCCGAGCTCAAGAGATATACGAATTTCATGGCGCGCTCCCTTCTTGCGATCGGGCACATCTCTTTGAACAAGGGCAGGCACGCCTTGTTACGACCATGCATCTTTACAATTCGGCCGTTTAGGCACGAAACTCGTGGCAGGGCTCACGCCGATTTGAGAGAGACAGCCATGAAATTTTCCGAATTCGAATCGTCCCTGGACCAGAAGGCACCACCGGCTTCGCTCCACCTTGCCCTGCAAGCGTTGTGGTGGGATGCGAAGGGTGACTGGAAGAAGGCGCACGAATGCGCACAGGAGGACGAAGGCGATCCGTCTTGCGATTGGGTGCATGCCTATCTGCATCGCAAGGAAGGCGA
>DASYRS010000335.1:0-18863 GCA_036004205.1 Dongiaceae bacterium | reverse complement strand
GGCGGCGCGGTCGAGCTGATAGCGCTGGTCGAGGTCGGGCACAATCACCTTGGCGCGATCGAGGCCGAGGGTCAGCACATTCTCGCGCATGCCGGCGAGCGCGGCGGTCTCGCCGTGGATCAGGAACAATCCGCGCTGGATCGGCAGGCGCGCCTTCACCCAGGCGAGCAGATCGGCGCGGTCGGCATGGCCGGAATAGATCTCCAGCTTCCTGATCTTGGCTTTGACCTTGATCTCCTCGCCCATGATCTTGACCAGCGCGGCGCCGTCCTGCAGCAGGCGACCGAGGGTGCCGGGCGCCTGATAACCGATCAGCAGGACGGTGTTCTGCGGGCGCCAGAGCTGATTGCGCAAATGATGGCGGATGCGTCCGGCATCGCACATGCCGCTGGAAGCGACAATGATGGCGCCGCCCGCGATGCGGTTCAGCGCCATGCTCTGCTCGACCGACTGGATGAAATGCACGTTCGGCGCGCGGAACGGGCTGCCGGCCTTTGGATCGACGTCGTCCAGGGACTCCAAGTGCCGTTCGAAGACTTCGGTGGCGCGGATCGCCAACGGCGAGTCGAGATAGATCGGCGCCTTGGGCAGCCTTCCGCGCGCCATCAGATAGACGAGGTCGCCGATCAGCTCCTGGCTGCGCTCGATGGCGAAGGCCGGCACCAGCAGGTTGCCGCCATTGCCCAGCGCCTGCGTGACCTCGTGCGCCAGCGCATCGCGCCGCTGATCGTCGTCGAGGCGGGCGCGTTCGCGATTGCCATAGGTCGATTCGCACAGCACATAGTCCATGCCCTGCGGCCCACGCGGCGATTGCTGCAGGGCGCCCTCCTGCGGTCCGAGATCGCCGGAGAACAGGATGCTGAAACGCGGCAGATCCTGATTGCCGGTCTCGACCTCCAGCTCGACGGAGGCGGACCCCAGGATATGTCCCGCATTCCACCAGCGCCCGCGGATGTCCTTGGCGACCGGCCGCCAGGTTTCGTATTCAACCGCGCTTATGTGACGCAACGTCGCCTGCGCGTCCTCCATCGTATAAACCGGCTGCACCTCCGGCCGGTCACGGCGGCGGTTCTCGCGGTTGAGCCGCTCGACTTCCCCCTCCTGGATCGCCGCCGAATCCGGCAACATCCATTCCAAGAGGTCGCGCGTGCCTTCGGTCGCGAAGATCGGCCCCTTGAAGCCGGATTTGACCAGCTTCGGCAACATGCCGGAATGGTCGGTGTGGGCGTGGGTCTGGACCACCGCGTCGATCCGGATGGGGTCGGAGGGCAAGGGCTGGTAATTCAGCTCCTTGAGGATCTTCGGCCCCTGGAACATGCCGCAATCGACCGCGATGCGCGAAGCGGGCGTTTCCAGCAGGTAGTGCGATCCGGTGACCGTGCCGGCGGCGCCATGGAACGTCAGGGTGACGGTCATCGTTATTCTCTCCTTAGCGACTATGCTATGGGTTACTGGAGCATTTTCCGGCGAAGTGGATTCCGGTTCGGCGTAGAAAATGCGACCAGCATGGTGAAACCACTGCCGACGATCATAGGTTCGACGCGAAATCCACGATAGGCTTGATCGGAATGCCATTGGACGAGACGCCGGTTGAAGCGTTGGGCGAGCCATCTTCCCTCGCTCTGTTCCTCGATATCGACGGAACGCTGGTGCCGATCGCGCCGACCCCGGCGGAGGTGCGCCCCTCGCCCGATCTGCCGCGCCTGCTGACGCGGGCGGCCGCGGACCTCGGCAACGCGCTCGCCATCGTGTCGGGGCGCGAGATCACCTCGATCGACCAGGTGACGCAGGGGGCGGTGCCCTATGCCGCCGGCAGCCATGGCGCGGAATTCCGCCTCGGCCGGGGCCAGGCAATCCTGCGCCCCGGCCCGCAGCCCGATATCGCCGGCCTGGAATCCGACGTGCTCGCCTGCATGGGAGATTGGCCGGGCCTGCTGATCGAGCCGAAGCGCGCCGGCCTTGCGGTGCATTACCGCTTGGCGCCGGCGCTCGGGCCGCGCGTCCGGGAGGAGTTGCAAACGCTGCTGGCCCGCCGCGCGCAGCCCGATCTTGCCCTGCTGCAGGGCGATCACGTGGTGGAGGTGCGCTCGCCGGCGCACAACAAGGGCGAGGCGGTGCGCCGCATCATGACCGAGGTCGCGTTCCATGGACGGCGCCCGGTCTTCATCGGGGATGACGTGACGGACGAGGATGGCTTCGTCGCGGTTCAGGAGCTGGGCGGCACGGCGATCATCGTCGGCAACCGGCGGCCGACCTTGGCGACGCGCATGGTGCGTTCGGTCGCGGCGGTCCTCGACCTGCTTTCCAAGATCTAGGCGGCTGCCCTTGCGGGCGCGGCCCGCAGGCGGGTGGTGAAGCTGGACCACCAGGCTTTCACATCGTTGCGGGTGATGGTGTCCATGGCGCCGCGCCAGCGTTGCTGGCGTTCCTCCAGCGGCATGATCAGCGCGCGGTGCATCGCATCGGCGCATTGATCGACGTCGAACGGATTGACGATGAGGGCGCTGCCCAACTCCGCCGCCGCGCCGGCGAAGCGCGAGAGCACCAGCACGCCGGGATCCGCCGGGTCCTGCGCGGCGATATATTCCTTGGCGACCATATTCATGCCGTCGCGCAGCGGCGTCACCACGCCGACCTGCGCCATGCGGCAGAAGCCCGCCAGCGACGGGCGCGGATAGGTGCGCGCGAGATAGCGGATCGGCGCCCAATGCACCTCGGAGAACGCGCCGTTGATCCGTCCGCTCAGGCGATCGATCTCGCGCCGCAGGTCGCGATAGGTCGCGACGTCGGTGCGGCTGGGCGAGGCGATCTGCACCAGCTCGAACCCGCCGCGATGCTCCGGGTGGCTGCGCAGCATCTCTTCGCAGGCTTCGAAGCGGTTGGGAATCCCCTTGCTATAGTCCAGCCGGTCGATCGCGATCATCAGCTTGCGTGGTCCCAACCCCTCCTTCAGCTGCTGGCATTCCGGCTTGCCGAGCGCTTTCTCCGCCAGGGTCGCGAAGCCGCGCGCATCGATCCCGATCGGGAAAGCGCCGGCTTCGATCGTGCGGTCGAAACACGCGACAGTGCCGTTGGGGCCGATCGTCCCGCCCGCTTCCTGGCGCACATAATCCTTGAAGCTCTGCAGATCGCGCTCGGTCTGGAAGCCGATCACGTCGGCGGCGGCAAGGCCGCGCATCAGCGTGCCGAGGCCGGGCAGCACCGCCAAGGTGTCGACGCCCGGCAGCGGGATATGGAGGAAGAAGCCGATCTTGTTGGCAACGCCGCGCTTGCGCAGTTCGCCGGCCAGCGGCAGGAGCTGGTAATCGTGGATCCAGATCGTGTCGTCGGGCTTCAGGAGCGGGATCAGCATTTCCGCGAAGCGCGCATTGACCGCCAGATAGGTCTGGAACGCGGCGCGCGAGAACTTGACCAGGCCGATGCGGTAGTGGAACAGCGGCCAGAGCGTGCTGTTGGCGAACTGATTGTAGAAGCCGTCGAACTCCGCCGGCGTCAGGTCGAATACCGCGAAATCCATCTTGCCTTTGCTGGCGGTCTTGGCGGCCGGCTCGGGCGTTTCGGCGAGCTCGCCGCTCCAGCCGAACCACAATCCGCCGCTGCGGCCGAGCGCCTCGCGGATCGCGACGGCAAGGCCCCCCGCGCGCTGGATGCGTTCAGCCGGCAGGATGACGCGGTTGGAGACGACGACCAGGCGGCTCATGAGGCCACCTCCCAGCTCATGGAGAGCTTGATCGCCGAATTGATGAGGCCGACCAGGGAATAGGTCTGCGGGTAGTTGCCCCACAATTCGCCGGTCGCCATCGCGATGTCTTCCGACAGCAGGCCGTGGCGGTTGCGCCGGGCCAGCATGGTCTCGAACAAGGCGCGGGCTTCCTCGCGCCGGCCCAGCGCCACCAGCGCATCGATGTACCAGAAGGTGCAGATGGTGAAGGCGGTCTCCGGCCGGCCGAAATCGTCGGACACGACATAGCGGAACAGGAAATCGCCGCGCTTCAGTTCGGCGCCGATCGCATCGACCGTCATGCGAAAGCGCGGATCGTCCGCTTTCAGGAAGCCGAGCGGCTCGACCAGCAGCATGCTGGCGTCGAGATCGTGGCCGTCGAAGGTGGAGGCGAGCGCCTTGCGCTTCTCGCTCCAGGCGCGTTTCAGGATGGTCTCGCGCAGCCGGTCCGCCGATGACCGCCAGCGTTCCACCCGGTCGGCGCGGCCCACCACCGCGGCGACCTTGGCCAGGCGGTCGCAGGCGGCCCAGCTCATGACGCTGGAAAAGGTGTGGATCGCGGCGCTGTTGCGCAGCTCCCACGGGCCGGCATCGGGCTGATCGAACACGGCCTCCGCCTTGCGGCCGATCGCCTCGAGCTGCTCGAACAAGGAGGCGTTGGCGGTCTGGCGGATCAGGCGCTGGTCGAAAAAGACGTGGGTGCAGGCCAGCACCAGGGCGCCATAGACGTCGTTCTGCACCTGGACATAGGCCTGGTTGCCGATCCGCACCGGCCCCATGCCGCGATAGCCGGCGAGGTCGGTGCTGATCGACTCTTCCAGGTTGGATTCGCGCGAGATGCTGTAGACCGGCTGGATGTCGCCATCGCGCGCATCATCGACGATGTCGGTGATGAAGCGGATATAGTCTTCCATGGTGCGGGTGACGCCGAGCGCGTTCAGCACCCGGATCACGAAGAACGAATCCCGGATCCAGCAAAAGCGGTAATCCCAGTTGCGCTGGGTGTTCGGTGCCTCGGGGATGGAAGTGGTGAGGGCGGCGACGATGGCGCCGGTCTCCTCGAAATTGCACAGTTTCAGCGTGATGGCGGAGCGGATGACGGCCGCCTGCCACTCGAACGGGATGGAGAGGCCGCGCACCCAGGTCTGCCACCAATCGAGCGTTGCTTCCAACTGGTTGCGGCCGACATCGCGTACGTCTTCGGGCACCGCTTCGTCCGGCCCCACCACGAACCACAGGTCATCGCCCAGACGGAAGCTGCGCTCTTCCAGCAGATACGAGATCGGCGCGTTGGTGGTGACGCGGACGACCTGGCGCGGGCCGACGAAGCGCATGTGATTGCTGCCGCGGGTGACCTCCGGCACCACCGCACCGTTCGCCATGCGTGGCTTGATCCTGACCGTGACGATCGGCCGCCCCGCGATGTGCCGGACGCGGCGCATGATGACGGGTGGCCGGAACATGCGCCCGTAGCGCAGGAAGCGCGGGCAATAATCGATGATCTCGACCGCGTTGCCGGCGGTATCGCTCAGGATCGTTTCCAGGATCGCCGAATTGTCGAGATAGCGCTGGGTGGAGCTGGCGACATCCTTCATCTCGACCGTGAAGGCGCCGTCATGGCCGTCCTGGTGCAGCAGCGCGCAAAAGGCCGGGTCGCCGTCCAGCCGCGGAAAGCACGACCACACGATCGACGCCATGGGGTCCACCAGGGCCGCGATGGCGCAATTGCCGATGACGCCGAGTTCGAGATTTCGATCAGCCATGTCACCCCTTGCTCGCTGGCAGACGTAAGACGCATCAAGCCGGGCGGCTTTCGAGCCACCTTCTCTCAAGTGTTAATGCGCGGGATCGGATCGGGTTCCCAATCTTAAGGGAAAGAGAAACCCTGATGCTGTCGCGTGATTTATCGGTGGGAGAGCATGTGATATTGAGAACTGACGGCTTTTGACGGCAGAGCGGATGAAAAAACTCGAAAAACAAGGAAGCCTGATGGCAAGCCTGTTCAGGCGATCAAGCTTACAGGCCGGAATCGCGACGTTTTCGTCCAGGTCCTGCTCTCTCCCCCACCGCCGTCGTTAGCGTTCATCCGTGCATGCCGGCGTTACCAGGCGATTAAAAATCCAAGCGACCCTGACCCCTCCGCCTAACGCACCGCATCCGGCAACCCGGCCTTCTTGCGGGCGATGAAATCCAGCAGCGCCTCGTCGATGGCGGGGTCGAGGGGCGGGGCCTCGTATTGTTGCAGGACCTTGCGGGCGCGCTCGGCGGCGCGCTGGTTGGCGTCCCGCGCACCCTCGGCCTCCCACTGCTCGTAGCTGTTATTGTCGGCGATATTGGAGGTGTAGAAGGCGGTCTTGAAATTGCGCTGGGTGTGGGCGCAGCCGAGATAGTGGCCGCCGGGCCCGACCTCGCGCACGGCCTCCAGCGCCAAGGCCTCGTCGGAGAGATCCGGCCCCTCGGCGAAAATCTGCAGCGAGGCCAGCTGGTCGGCATCCAGCATGAACTTGGCATAGCCGGCGGAGAGCCCCGCTTCCAGCCAGCCCGCCGTGTGCATCACGAAATTGGTGCCCGCCATCAGGGTCGGGATCATGGTCTGGACCGATTCATAGGCCGCCTGGGCGTCGGCGACCTTGGAGCCGTTGAGCATGCCGCCGGTGCGGACCGGCAGCTTGTAGCGCCGGGCGAGCTGGCAGCACGCATAGATCATCATCGCCGGCTCGGCCGTCCCCATCATCGGCGCGCCCGATTGCATGGAGACGGTGGTGACGAAGCTGCCATAGACCATGGGCGAGCCAGGCCGCTCCAATTGCCCATAGGCGATGCCGGCGAGGGCTTCGGCGTTGAGCTGCGCGATCGCGCCGGCCGTGCTGGCCGGAGCCATGGCGCCAGCCATGATGAAGGGCGTCACCAGCACCGCCTGGTTGGCGCGGGCATAGACGCGCAGGGCCGACAGCATGCTCTCGTCCCACACCATCGGCGAATTGCAATTGACGATCGAGGTCATGACCGTCTTGCCGGCATCGATGAAATCATCGCCGAACAGGATGCGCGCCATTTTCACGCAATCCTCGGCGCGCTCCGGCGCGGTCACGATGCCCATGTAGGGCTTGTCGGAATATTTGATGTGGCTGTAGACGATGTCGAGATGCCGCTTGGGGACAGGCACATCCACCGGCTCGCAGATCACGCCGCCGGAATGGTGGATGTTCGGCGTCATGTAGGCCAGCTTCACGAAATTCCGCAGATCCTCCAGCGTGCCATAGCGCCGCTTGTTGTCGAGGTCGCGCACGAAGGGCGAGCCATAGGTCGGCACGAAGATCGTGTTGCGCCCGCCGACGGTGACGCTGCGCTCCGGGTTGCGGGCATGCTGCACGAATTCCGACGGCGCCTTCGCCAGGATCTCCATCAGCAGGCCGCGGTCGATATGAACGCGCTCGCCGACGATCTTGGCGCCGGCCCTGCGCCAGGCCTCGAGTGCGATGGCATCGCGGAAATCGATCCCGACTTCCTCCAGGATGGTCATGGAGGCTTGGTGGATGCGCTCCAGCCCTTCCTCGGTGAAATATTCATAGTCGGCGATCCGCCGCACCACCGGCCGGCGCTGGATGATGGGGGCGGAGCCACGCTCGTGATGACGGCCCTGGGTGCCGCCGCGCCGCTTGGTGATCGCTTCCGCGCCCATGAGCCCCGTTCCTGATCTGGTCTTGCTGGCCCGATGCTACCTCACCCGGAGACGGGGGGTTAAGGCACGGAAAGTTCCGGCCTCGGGTGAATTCTGCGCAAGGTATTCCGATCTGATGATGCGCCACATATCAGTATACTAGTAATTGACATCATATTGAGCGCTGTGCATATCATAAAGACACTCTCAGACTTGAGAACAGATGGGTTCCGCATGATCTCATCCGCCCAGATCCGGGCCGCTCGCGCCCTGTTGGGGATCGATCAGCGCAAGCTGGCCGAGCTGTCGGGCTTGTCGGTGCCGACCATCCAGCGCATGGAAGCGAGCGAAGAGGTGGTGCGCGGCAATGTGGATTCCCTGATGAAGCTGATCGCGGCCCTGAATGCAGCCGGGATCGAGCTGATCGGCCCGGGCGCCGCCAGCGCGGGTGGCGGGCGCGGCGTGCGGGTCAAGGAGTGAGGGAGAGCCAGGGGTGGCAAGCGCGCTGATCCTCCTCTGCGTCGCCGCGCTGCTCGCGATCAGCGTCGCCGCGGTCGCGCTCTCGCGTTCGAAGATTGCCACGCCACTGGTCTATGGCGCGGCCTGCGTGACCAGCGCGGCGGCGCTCGTCATCGCCCTCATGCAGGTGATCTCCGCGCCGGCGGACTCGCCATCCATCGTTCTGCCGCTCGGCCTGCCATGGCTCGGCGCGCATTTCCGCATCGACGCGCTGTCCGCCCTGTTCCTCGTCATCGTCAATCTCGGCGGCACGGCTGCCAGCCTCTACGGCATCGGCTATGGCAGGCATGAATCGGCGCCGGCCCGGGTGTTGCCGTTCTTCCCCGCCTTCCTCGCCGCGATGAATCTGGTGGTGATGGCGGACGATGCGTTCAGCTTCCTGTTGAGCTGGGAGTTCATGTCGCTGGCGTCCTGGGCGCTGGTCATGGCGCACCACCGCGACGCCGAGAACACGCGCGCCGGCTACATCTATCTGATCGTCGCCAGCTTCGGGACGCTTTGCCTGCTGCTCGCCTTCGGCCTGATGGCGGGGCCGGCGGGCGGCTACGGCTTCGACCACATCCGCGCGGCCGCGCATTCCTCGACCCTGTCGGCGCTGATCCTCGCGCTGGTGCTGCTGGGGGCGGGATCGAAGGCGGGCCTGGTTCCGCTCCATGTGTGGCTGCCGCTCGCCCATCCCGCCGCGCCCAGCCACGTCTCCGCGCTGATGAGCGGCGTGATGACCAAGGTCGCGATCTACGGCTTCATCCGCATCGTGTTCGACCTGCTGGGCCCGCCGGAATGGTGGTGGTCGATGGTGCTGCTGTTCTTCGGCGGCATCTCGGCGCTCATTGGCATCCTGTCCGCCCTGATGCAGCAGGACCTGAAACGGCTGCTGGCCTTCAGCACCATCGAGAATATCGGGATCATTTTCATCGGCCTCGGCCTTGCGCTCGGCTTCGGCGCCAACGCGATGGAATGGGCGGCGGCGTTGGCTTTGACCGCCGCCTTGTTCCACGTCTTCAATCATTCGCTGTTCAAGAGCCTGCTGTTCCTCGGCGCCGGCGCGGTGCTGAATGCCACGGGCTTGCGCGACCTCGACAAGATGGGCGGCCTCATCCACCGCATGCCGGTGACCGCCTTCGCGTTCCTGGCGGGCGCGGTCGCGATTTCCGCGCTGCCGCCGCTGAACGGCTTCGTCTCGGAGTGGCTGACCTTCCAGGCCGTCCTGGTCAGCCCGGAATTGCCGCAATGGGGCCTGAAGGTGATGGTGCCGACCGCCGGCGCGATGATGGCGCTGTCGGCCGCCTTGGTCGCGGCCTGCTTCGTCAAGGTGTTCGGCATCGCGTTCCTGGGGCGTGCGCGCTCAACCGTCGTCGCCGAAGCGAAAGAGGTGGATCGTTTCTCCCTTACCGCCATGCTTGGCTTCGTCGTGCTGTGCGTGCTGGCCGGCCTGCTTCCGGGCCTGGTCATCGACGCGATCGCGCCGGCCGCGCAGCTGCTGGTGGGCGCGCGCCTGCCGGTCCAGGCCCACGTGCCGTGGCTCTCCATCGTGCCGGTTGCGGAGGCGCGCAGCTCCTATAACGGCTTGCTGGTCTTTGCCTTCATCGCGTTCTCCGCGTCCTTCGCGGTGGTGCTGATCCATCGTTTCGCCACGCGCGCGATCCGTCGCGCGCCGCCTTGGGATTGCGGATTCCCCGATCCCAGCCCGGCCACGCAATATAGCGGCGGCAGCGTGGCGCAGCCGATCCGCCGCGTCTTCGGCTCGTTGCTGTTCCTGGCGCGCGAGCAGGTGGAGATGCCCCCGCCCGGCGACACCGGCGCGGCGCGCTTCAAGGTGGAATTGCGCGACCTGATCTGGGAAACCGGCTACGCGCCGATCGCCGGCATCGTCGGGTTCGCCGCCGACCGGCTCAACCGCATGCAGTTCCTCACCATCCGCCGCTATCTGAGCCTGGTGTTCCTGGCCCTGGTCGGCCTCTTGCTGGTGCTGGTGATATGGCTGTGATCGCCGATCTCCTGGTGCAGGGCGGGCAGATGCTGGTGGTCCTGCTGCTGGCGCCGCTGCTGACCGGCCTCACGCGCAAGGTGAAGGCGCGCCTGCTGCGTCGGCAAGGCCCCCCGCTGCTGCAGCCTTATCGCGATCTGCTGCGCCTGCTCCGCAAGGAGGCGGTGGTGGCGCAGAATGCCTCCTGGCTGTTCCGCGTCGCGCCGTACCTGATCTTCGCCGCGACCTGGGTGGCGGCGGCCCTGGTGCCGACCTTCGCCACCGGCCTGCTGTTCAGCTGGTCGGCGGATTTGATCGCGATCGTGGCCTTGCTGGGCAGCGCGCGGTTCTTCCTGGCGCTGGCCGGCATGGATGTCGGCACCAGCTTCGGGGGCATCGGCGCCAGCCGCGAGGTGATGATCGCCTCGCTGGCGGAACCGGCCATGATCATGGTGGTGTTCACCCTTGCGCTGATCGCCGGCTCGACCCAGCTGTCCACCGTCGCCGGCTACATGATGTCGGCCAATGTGGGCCTTCGCGTCTCGCTCGGCCTCGCGCTGGTCGCGCTCATCATGGTGGCGATCGCGGAGAATGCGCGCATCCCGATCGACAATCCGGCGACGCACCTGGAGCTCACCATGGTGCACGAGGCGATGGTGCTGGAATATTCCGGCCGGCACCTGGCGGTGATCGAGGCGGCCTCGTCCCTGAAGCTCCTGCTTTATGTCTCGCTGATCGGAGCCGTGTTCGCGCCGTGGGGCGTCGCGCAGGCGGGAGCCGGGCTCGTTGCCTACGCGATCGGCGTCGCGGCCTATGCCGCCAAGCTGGCGGTCGCCGCCATCATGCTGGCGGTGTTCGAGATCGCGATCGCCAAGATGCGGGTGTTCCGCGTGCCGGGATTCCTCGGTGCCGCCTTGATGCTGGCTCTGCTCGCCACCCTGCTCATGTTCATGACGAGGAGCCTGTGATCCATCCATTGGTCTACGACGTTGCGCATCTGCTGGCCGGCGGCATGGTCCTGGTCAGCTTCATGCTGCTCTACCAGGACCGCATGCACGGGCTGCTGAACGTGTTCGCGCTCCATGCGCTGGTGCTGGCCTTGTCGGTGGCGTGGGAGGCGCTGGTGCAGCACGCGCCGCACCTCTTCATCACCGCCGCCATCGCCCTCACCGTCAAGGCGATCATCATTCCCCTGGCGCTGCATCGGATCGTGCGGCGGCTCAACATTCACCGCTCGGTCGAGACCGTGGTCGGCATCGGGCCAACCATGCTGGCCGGGATGGGCCTGGTCGCGCTGTCCACCGCCCTCATGCTGCGGGTGACTGCGACCGCCGACGCGCTGGCGCGGCAGGACCTCGCCTTCGCGCTGTCGGTCGTGCTGCTGGGCCTGCTCATGATGGTCAGCCGCCGCAACGCGATCAGCCAGGTGGTCGGACTGATGTCGATCGAGAACGGCCTCATCCTCGCCGCCGCCGGCGCCAAGGGCATGCCGCTGGTGGTTGAGATCAGCGTCGCCTTCTCGGTACTGGTCGCCTTCATCGTGATCGGCATCTTCCTGTTCCGCATCCGCGAGCGCTTCGACACGGTCGATGTGCAGGCGCTGGACCGGTTCCGCGGAGAGAATCAATGACCCCCGCCGGATTGTTCGCGGACTTCAATGCGGTGGGCGCCATCCTCCTAATCCCGCTCGGCGCGGTGTTCGTGCTGGCGGTGATGCCGGGCTATCGCGTGACCTCGCTGCTCAACATGCTGGCCAGCCTGCTCACGCTGCTGGCGGCAATCAGCCTGCTGTTCGTCCGGCCAGAGCAGGGGCGGCTGCTATTCGTCGACGATCTCAATGTCGTGTTCATCGTGCTCAACACGCTGGTCGGCTTCACCACCAGCACCTTCAGCGCCAGCTACATCGCGCACGAGCTGGAGACCGGCCGCCTGACGCCGACCTACCTCAGGTTCTATCACGCCATGTACCAGGCGATGATGTTCGGCATGAACCTGGCGCTGCTGGCCAACAATATCGGTCTGTTGTGGGTTGCGATCGAACTTGCGACCCTGACGACGGTCATGATGGTCGGCATCTATCGCACCCACGAGGCGCTCGAGGCCGCGTGGAAGTATTTCATCCTGGGCAGTGTCGGCATCGCGCTCGCCCTGTTCGGCACCATCCTGGTCTATGTCGCCTCGCAGCCGGTGATCGGCGAGGGACTGGACGCCATGACCTGGACCATCCTGATCGTGCGCGCGGCCCAGTTCGACCCCGCTCTGCTCAATGTCGCCTTCGTCTTCCTGCTGCTGGGTTACGGCACCAAGGTGGGGCTCGCCCCCGTCCACGCCTGGCTGCCCGACGCCCATGCCGAGGGTCCGACGCCGATCTCGGCGGTGCTGTCCGGCCTGTTGCTCAACGTCGCGCTCTATGCCGTGCTGCGCTTCAAGATGCTGATGACGGCGAACGAGGCCGCCCTTGCACCGGGACCCCTGATGGTGACGATGGGGCTGTCGTCGCTCGTCTTCGCATCCTTCATGCTCTATCGCCGGCGCGACATCAAACGGCTGTTCGCCTATTCCTCGATCGAGCATATGGGCATCATCACCTTCGCCTTCGGCATGGGCGGGCCGCTCGCCAATTTCGCCGGCCTGTTGCACATGACCATGCACAGCCTCACCAAGTCGGCGATCTTTTTCGCGGTCGGCAACATCGCCCAGGCCAAGGGCACACAGAAGATCGCCGATATCCGCGGCCTCACCGAATCGCATCCGGTGCTGGGCTGGGGCCTGGTGATGGGCGTCGTGGCGATTGCCGGCCTGCCGCCGCTCGGCATTTTCATGAGCGAGTTCCTGGTCGTCACCTCGACCTTCGCGCGCCAGCCGCTGCTGGCGATTCCCCTGGTGCTGGGGTTGCTGGTCGCGTTCGGCGCGCTGCTGTTGCGCGTGACCGGCATCGCCTTCGGCACGCCGCACGGCAGCGCGGAGCCGGTGAAGGCATCCTATCTGCCGATGTTCCTGCACCTGGCGCTGGTGCTGGGGGCGGGGCTCTATCTGCCGCCGGTGCTGGTGGCCTGGTTCCGGCACGTCGCGGATCTGCTGGGTTGATGCCATGACCGCGCTCGGCGACATCCTCGGCAAAGGCCAACACATCGCGGCGCACCGCCCCTGGCCGCGCGTGGTGGTGGACCGCGAGGGCTGGGACTCCGCGTCCTTCCTGGCGGCGGATGGCCGCTGCACGCTGCTGGGCCTGTGGGGCGAAAAGAACGCCGTGCATATGGCGCTGGCCACGCAGGACCCGCTGGAGATCGCGGTGGTCAGCCTGCCATGTCCCGACGGCGCGTTCCCATCGGTTGGACAGCACCATCCGCCCGCCATCCGGCTGGAGCGGGCGATCTGCGACCTGTTCGGCTTGACGCCCCAGGGCGCCGACGATTCGCGGCCCTGGCTGGACCACGGCAGGTGGGGCAAGCGCCAGCCGCTTGGCGCCGCGCGTGCCGATGGGGGCGCGGGCGATGCCTACGCGTTCCTGCCGGTCGAAGGCGAGAGCCTGCACCAGATTCCGGTCGGCCCGGTCCATGCCGGCATCATCGAGCCCGGCCATTTCCGCTTCACCGCGAACGGCGAGACCGTGGTGCGGCTGGAGGAGCGGCTCGGCTACGTGCACAAAGGCACCGAAAGCCTGATGATGGGTGCCGAGATCGCGCGCGCCGCGAAGCTTGCGGGCCGGGTCTCGGGCGACAGCACGGTCGCCTATGCCGTCGCGTTTGCTCAGGCGACCGAGGCGGCGCTGGATGTCGCCGCGCCGCCGCGCGCGCAATGGCTGCGCGCCTTGATGATCGAGCTGGAGCGCCTCGCCAACCACCTGGGCGATTTCGGCGCGATCTGCAATGACGCCTCCTTCGCCATCATGCTGGCCCATTGCGGCATCCTGCGCGAGCGTGTGCTGCGCGCCTCCGACGCCGCCTTTGGTCATCGCCTGATGCGGGATGGCGTCGTTCCGGGCGGCGTCGCCGCCGACCTCGAGAATGCCGGGATCGATGCCATCCGCGCGCTGACGAGAGAGATCCGCGCGCGCTTCCCGACCTTGGTGCAGCTCTACGACGACACCACGTCGCTGCAGGATCGAACCGTTGGCACCGGTCGGTTGAATGCGGCCATGGCACGGCAGTTCGGAGCGGGCGGTTTTGTCGGCCGCGCGTCGGGCCGGGCCTTCGATGCGCGCCAGCTCGCCGGCCCCTTGCCGTATGGCGAGCTCGATTTCGAAATCGCCACTCGCGACGAGGGCGATGTGAACGCCCGCGTCTGGGTGCGGATCGATGAAGTGACGCAAAGCCTGCAGCTGATCGACCAGATCCTGGCGCGGCTGCCCGACGGCGCGACGCAGATCGCGTTGCCGTCCGTCGACGAGGAGCGCGAAGGCCTGGCGATCATCGAAGGCTTCCGCGGCGATATCCTGGTCTGGCTGCGCCTGGCCGCGGACGGCCGCGTCGCGCGCTGCCATCTGCGCGATCCGTCCTGGTTCCAGTGGCCGCTGCTGGAAGCGGTGATCGAAGGCAACATCGTCGCCGACTTCCCGCTCTGCAACAAAAGCTTCAACTGCTCCTATTCGGGTCACGATCTCTAGGACCGATGCGATGAACAAGCTGCTCCTGCAATCTCTCGTCCTGCCGCCGGTCACCGAGCCGGCGCCCGCGCCCGATGAAGCGGCCCTGGCGGAGCTGGCCGCGAACGTCAATGCGGCGGCGCGGCGCAAGCTTGGCCGCTCTCTCTCGATCCGCGAGGTGGATGCCGGCTCCTGCAATGGCTGCGAGCTGGAGATCCACGCCCTCAACAACGCGTTCTACGATCTGGAGCGCTTCGGCCTGCGCTTCGTCGCTTCGCCACGCCATGCGGACGTCTTGCTGGTGACGGGCCCCCTGACCGCCAACATGCGCCAGGCGCTGGAGCGGACCTGGGCCGCGACCCCAGATCCCAAATGGGTGGTGGCGGTGGGCGACTGCGCCGTGGATGGCGGCCTCTTCGCCGGCTCCTATGCCTGCGTCGGTGGAATCTCGGCGGCGGTGCCGGTCGATCTCCATATCCGGGGCTGCCCGCCCAACCCGACGCAATTGTTGAAGGGCCTGCTGGCATTGCTGCAACAATAGCGTGGTTGCGAGGCCGTCGGGGAATGCCCATCTTGGCATGATCCGACTGACGGCGAGGGCGATCCATTGAGGCGCGAGGAACCAAAGCGGCTGCCGTTCCGCCGGCCGTCCGGCCTGTGGCACAGATTGGCGCGGCTGTTCCGGTTCCGCTTGGTCGTGCCGATCCTGCGCAGCCGCCATTCGCCGGAACATACCGCGCGCGGCGTCATGGTGGGGCTGATCTGCGCCTGCCTGCCATCGCCGATTGGGCAGTGCGATCGCGGTCGCGGTCTGGGTGGTCGCGCGCCGCGTCTTCAAATGGGACTTCAGCCTGATCCAGGGCGTGGCCTGGACCTGGCTCACCAACGTTTTTACGGCGGCGCCTTGCTACTACACGTTTTTCCTGACCGGCCAGATCGTGCTCGGCCGCTGGGACGATCTCGGCGGCTATGATTCCTTCGTCCAGACCTTCGCCACCACCATGTCCAGCGAAACCGGATTCCTGGAGGCCATAGCGGCGGTGGGCAAGCTCATCGTGCTGGAATGGGGCTTCGCGATGTGGGTAGGGGCAATTCCCTGGGCGGCGTTGCTCGGTTGGGTCGGCTACCGCCTGTCGCTGCGTTTCGTCATCGCCTATCGGCTCGCCCGCGCCCGGCGCATGGCCCGACGCCTCGCCGGCGAGCAGGCCGCATAGCCAAGTTGGGCCGCTTGTCTCGCGTCCCCGGCTTCAGTAGCGTGCGGCCAATCTAAGAGATCGAGGGGGACGACATGGCGCGCCGAACCAGGACGCCTGCAACAAAGACAGCGGCGAGCACCGGCGGAGAGCTCACCCGGTTCCTGAAGACCCATCCGGAGGTAACCCAGGTCGATGCGTTCCTGGCCGACATGAACGGCGTTCCGCGCGGCAAGCGCTTTCCGGTGCATGAGGCGGCGAAGATCTGGTCGGGCGGCGTGCAATTGCCGTTCTGCCTCTATTTTCTCGACGTGACGGGCGAAGACCTCGATCCCGGCAGCCGGTCGGAGGCGCGCGGCGATCCCGACGGCAATGCCTGGCCGGTTGCCGGCACGCTGACGCCCGTCCCCTGGGCGGCGGAGCCGACCGCGCAGGTTCTTCTCACCATGCCCGACCAGAAGAACCAGCCCTGCCTGGTCGATCCGCGCCAGGTGTTGGCGCGGCTGCTCGCGCGCTTCGCCAAGCGCGGGTTCAGGCCCATGGTCGCGGTGGAGATGGAATTCTATCTGATGGACCGCAAGCGTGGGCCGGCTGGCGAGCCACTGCCGCCGATCTCGCCCGCCACCGGCGAACCCGATACGACGCGCCAGCTCTACAGCATCGGCGGGCTCGACATCTATGCCGACTTCGTGCGCGACGTGGCGGCCGCGGCCAGGCTGCAGAACGTGCCGGCTTCCACCGCCATCGCCGAGAATTCGCCCGGCCAGTTCGAGATCAACCTCTACCACGATGCCGACGCGGTGAAGGCGTGCGACCACGCCATGCTGCTCCGGCGCATCATCAAATCGGTGGCGCCGCGCCACGGCTTCACCGCCAGCTTCATGGCCAAGCCCTATCTGGCCATGGCCGGCAGCGGCATGCACGTGCATTGCAGCTTGATCGACGCGAAAGGCGGCAACGCATTCGACGATGGCGGCGAGACCGGGACAAAGCTGCTGCGTCACGCGATCGGCGGACTGGCCGCGACCACGGCGGAGGCGATGGCGCTGCTGGCGCCCAATCTCAACTCCTATCGCCGCTATCGCCCCGGCTCGCTGGTGCCGATGGGAACCACATGGGGCTACAACAACCGCTCGGTCGCGTTCCGCGTGCCGACCGGCTCGCCCAAGGCGCGGCGGATCGAGCACCGTATCGCCGGCGCCGACGCCAACCCGTACCTCGCCGTCGCCGCGATCCTTGCCGGCATGCTGCACGGCATCGAGCGCAGGCTCGATCCCGGCCCGCCCGCCACCACCGATGTCAGCGCCAAGATCGATCCCAAGATGCCGTTCCTGTGGCACGAGGCGATTGCCAGGCTACGCAAGGCGAAGATCCTGCCGGACTATCTCGGGGCGGACTATTTGGCGCTCTATGCCGATGCCAAGGCGGCCGAGCTGGCGAAGTTCGGCAACGCCATCTCAACCCAGGAGCATGAGTGGTATTTGTGACGCTGCCGCCAGTAAAAACACCGTCATGGTCGCGCTTGGTCCGACCATCCACGAGTTTCTGTGGGCAAGACCGAATCGTTACAGGCGAACGCGTGGATGGTCCTGCCAAGCACGACCGTGACGGCTGGTTGTGGCCGAGACGGCGATGACCAGCACGCCCGACATCCTCGTCATCGGCGCCGGCCTCGCCGGCGCGGCCGCGGCGGAAGCGTTGGCGGCACGCGGTCTTACCGTGACCATTCTCGAAGCGCGCGACCGCGTCGGCGGCCGCGGCTTTGCGCGCGCGTTCGCAGGCGGCGAGGACCTGCTGGAATTCGGCGGCGCATGGATCACGCCGTGGCAGACTCATATCCGCGAGGCCTGCGCGCGCCATGGCATCGCCTTGCGGCCGCGCGCGCCGGTGACGGAACGGCGCTGGTTCCGCGACGGCGCGCTGCACCAGGACGCGCCGGCCTCGGATGCCGAGCGCGCCGCCTTCGACCGCGCCATGGCACAGCTTGCCGGCGACGCGCTGCGGTTGAAAGCCGGACACAACGCCGATGCCGCCGACCGGCCGCTCACCGGACTCAGCCTCAACGACTATCTGAAGCGAATCGCGGCGCCCGTGTCGCTGCGCGACCTGTGCCGCGCCTGGTGGACGGTGAGCGGCAACGGCGATCCCGCGCGCGTTCCAGCGTCGGAACTGCTGTCGAGCTGCGCTTATGGCGATGGCACGCCGGACAGCATGATCGACGTGTGGGCCGAGACGCTGGTTGGCGGCGTCACGCTGCTGGCGGAGCGCATGATCGCCGCCTCGGGCGCGACACTCCTGATGAATACGCCGATCACGCGCATCAAGCATCGCGGCGAGGAGGTGATCGCAACGTCGCGGAGCGGCGCCAAGTTCCGCGCCCGTGCCGCGCTGCTGGCGACCGGATTGAACCCGCTGCGCGCCATCGCCTTCGATCCGGCCCTGCCGAATCCCCAGACCATGGCGCTGTCGATCGGCCATCTCGGCGCTTCGGTCAAGATCTGGGCCAAGGCAGCAGGCGTTCCGGTCGGCGTGCTGGCGACCGGCGGCGGCGACAGCGCCAAGGCCGGGATCGAATGGATGTTCTCGGAGCGATTGGCGGCCGACGGTGCCACGCTCATCGCCGGCTTCGGCCTCGCCGCCAATTTCGACCCCGCGAAGCCCGGCGCCGTGGCGCGCGAAGTGGCGCGATTTTTCCCCGAGGCCAAGCTGCTGGCCTATGACTGGCACGATTGGGTCGGCGATCCGTTCGCGCGCGGCACCTGGGTGGCAACGCCGCTGGGCGCCGAGCGGGCTGTCGCCCCGGCCACCTGGCACAGTGCGGGGCCGCTCGCCTTCGCCTCCTCCGACATCTCGCCAGAAGGCGCCGGTTGGTTCGACGCGGCCATCATCTCAGGATTGGGCGCGGCGAAAGACCTCGCGCGCCACCTCGGACGCAGCTAACGCCGCACCACGGTCGGCGCGCGCTCCCCCTGCCCACCGAGTGGAGAGGGCATGGCAATTGCGTTGGCGAGGAACCCCGGCGGCACTTCGACCGGCTCGTTTGGCGCGAGCCGCTTGTCCAGCGCGCGCTCACGCAGCCGGTTGAACCAGGCCGCCAGGTCGATGGCGTCCTGCTGACCGTTCTGCGCGCCATATTCGTCGGCGAAGATACGAAGCACTTCGCGCTGATAGGTTGCGCCGGCGGGCATGTCGGGCTTCGGCGGCAGGCTTTCCATCGC
>DASYRS010000334.1:0-2055 GCA_036004205.1 Dongiaceae bacterium | reverse complement strand
CAGGGACCGGCCAAGCCACCATTGATAGCCGTAGAAGAACAGGCCCTCGCCGTTGATGTGCGGCGCGGTGCTGTCTTCCATCCAGGATGCGGAGACGATGCGTCGCCCCTGCCACGCACCGCCCGACAACACGATCTGGCCGATTTTCAGCAGGTCGCGCGGCCGCATCCTGAGGCCCGATGCGACAACGGGAGTCCCGTCGGTGTAGCGGATCCATTCCACGTCGCTGATGCCGAGCGGATCGAACAATTCGCGTTGCGCCAGGGCATCGACCGGCCGATCCGCGGCCTTGCGCAGGATCGCGGCCAGCAACGCGGTCGCCCCGCCATTGTAGTTGTAGGCGCGCCCGGGCGGGCGGATGAGCGGTTGTTCGAGCACATAGCGGCACCGATCCGGCGCATCGGTCATCACGCGTTCGCTGTTGTGCGGATTGCTGTAGGGCAGGTCCTCGTTCCAGGCGAAGCCGGCCGACATGGTCAGCAGATGCCGCAGGGTGATCGCGTCCTTGTCCGGCGTGCGCAGATCGGCGTGCTCTGGAAAGAACGAGAAGACCGATGCATCCAGGTCGCCGATCCATCCCCGATCGACGGCGACTCCAACCAACAGGGACGTGACGCTCTTGGTGATCGACCGCAGATCGTGCAGCTTGGTCGTGTCATAGGTAACGCGGCCGAGCGCCTTGCCCCAGGCCTGATCCTCACCCGTGAAGTACCGCTCATAGACCAGCTTGCCCCGCCGCGCGATCAGGATGGCGTGAGCGTTGGCGTCGGTCCAGGACTCGAAATGCGGGCCGATGCCGCGAATGAGATCGCCATTGAGGCCGGCGCTCTCGGGCGAAGCGACCGCCCAGCCATCGGCCAATGAAGCCGGTTGAATATCGTCCGCCATTCCGGGGTTGCTCCCGTCAATCGCGTTGAAGTATGTCGCCCCAATCCAATTTGCGCGCGGTCTTGAATGATTCGCCGGATCGCTTTGCAAAGGTCCGGTCGGCAGCGTATCCATCTTGCTGGCATAATTTCAACGTGATGATGGCCTTGCTCACCCGCGGCGGCGCGATGACGCGGGCGGCGGGCTGCACGCCTGGCTGACGCGAGGCCGCCAGATAGATGAACTTCTCATCCTCCCACGGCACGGTGCCGCCCTTTGCCTCGCGGTGCAGGCGGGAGCGGGCGAGGCGGGCGGAGAAGTGGCACCAATCGGGCGCGATGAGCGGACAAGCATGAGCATGCGGGCAGGGCGCCAGGAGATACGCGCCGGCGCGGATCAGGATGTCGCGGGCATGGAGGATGCGCTTCCAGCCCTCGGTCGTGCCGGGCTCGACGATGAGCAGCGTGTCGGCGGTCAGGTGCCAGAGCTGCGCGATCAGCGGCTCGCGGGCGGCGGGCGGCAATTCGTCCAGCACATACGCGATCAGGACCAGATCGCGCGGCGTGAGGTCGGACAATGTGGCATCGAGCCTGCCGGCGATCCAGTTCGTGCGCTCCAGAGGGAGTGCCTGGCCCAGGCGCTCACCGACGGCGCGGATGGCGGGGCTCGCCTCGATGAGCACGGCATCCTGGAGGCAGCTCCAATGCTGCGCTGCCGCCCAGGTGGCCGTGCCCGGTCCGGCGCCGGCATCCAGCAGCGTGCGCGGCGCGAAGTCGGGCCGCGCCTCCGCAGCGGCGCCCAACGCGCTTGAGATCGCCGCGAAAGTCGCGGGCAGGCGTGTCGTCAGATAGGCGCGGGCGGCAAGTTCATCGCCGAGATGCAGCCTGCCATCCTGCACCTCCGCACGATAGCGTTGCGACAGAGTCTCCGACGCCCGCGCGAGATCGCGCAGCGAAACGCCTTCGAGTTCGCGGTCGATCGCCTCGCGCAGGGAAGGCGGCAGTTGCATGGATGGTCAGCGCGGGGTGCCGTCCAGGGTGTGCACCGGTCCGTAAAGGTCCGGCCGGCGGTCGCGATAGATGCCCCAGTTCTCGCGATAGGCGCGGATCTCGGCAAGGTCGAAGGTGGCGGTGACAACGGCCTCCTGATCCTCCGGCGCTTCGGCAGCCTTGGCGCCAAGATGATCGG